>JAGXIE010000089.1 GCA_024635765.1 Flavobacteriaceae bacterium
AGCTGCTTCGATATCAACATACATATCTGCTAACTTAAAAGCAATCGCTTGGTGGTTGCAGATTTCAGTTCCAAAAGCTTTACGCTCTTTTGAATATTTCAAAGCTAATTCATAAGCACCAGAAGCAATTCCAAGAGCTTGGGCAGCAATCCCTATTCTACCTCCAGAAAGTGTTTTCATGGCAAATCGAAAGCCTGAACCATCCTCACCAATTCTATTTTCTTTTGGGACTTTTACATCGTTAAATTGGAGTGTATGTGTGTCACTTCCTCTAATTCCTAGTTTATCTTCTTTCGGGCCAACATCAAAACCGGGTGTTCCTTTTTCAACAATAAAAACATTGATACCATGAGAACCTTTGTCTCTATCGGTTTGAGCAATTACTAAATAAACATCTGCTCGCCCTCCGCTGGTAATCCAATTTTTTGTGCCGTTGATAACGTAATAGTCGCCCTTGTCAATAGCTGTCGTTTTTTGAGAAGTAGCATCGCTACCCGCCTCTGGTTCACTTAAACAAAAGGCACCTACAAATTCTCCGGTCGCCAATTTTGTCAAATATTTTTGTTTTTGTTCTTCAGACCCATACGCCTCAAGCCCATAACAGACCAATGAATTGTTAACGGAAACAATGACTGAAGCAGAGGCGTCTATTTTAGATAACTCTTCCATGATCAATACATAGGAAATAGTATCCATTCCACTTCCACCGTACTTCGGATTTACCATTATTCCCATAAAACCTAAATCGCCCATTTTTTTGACGAGTTCTTTAGGGAATTTTTGGGTATTATCACGTTCGATGACGCCTGGTAATAATTCGGTTTGAGCAAAATCGCGAGCAGCATCGCGAATCATGAGATGTTCTTCAGTAAGATTAAAATCCATAATATTTATAATTGTTGATTTGATAAAAAAATGATTGCAAAGATAGGTTTTTAAAGGCATTTTTTCAATTTGATTCGCTAATTTTACCGATATGATAAAAAAGCACTACAACGTTATCGGTGTTATGTCAGGAACCTCGCTTGATGGAATTGATTTGGCTAACGTCAGCTTTACAATGGATGATGAATGGAGCTTTAAAATTCACCAATCCGAAACAATTCAATATCCTCCAAATTGGCAGCAAAAATTGAGAGAATTAACTTCATTTTCATTACAAGAATTAAAGGACTTAGATAAAAAATATACTATTTATTTAAGTGAAGTAATTAATGAATTCATATCAAAAAATCAATTAGCTAATATCGATGCCGTATGTTCCCACGGTCATACTGCCTTACATCAACCACATAATGGTATAACTTATCAAATAGGTAATTTACCAGTGTTGGCATCACTGATCAATCAGAAAGTGATATGTGACTTTAGAGTAAACGATGTCCTACTGGGAGGACAAGGTGCGCCTTTAGTGCCAATTGGGGACAAATTATTATTTCCGAATTATGAATTTTGTGTCAATCTTGGTGGATTTGCCAATATCTCAACTGAGATTAACGGCAATAGAATTGCTTATGATATTTGTCCGGTTAATATCGTTCTTAACCATTATGTCCATCAAATAGGGTTGAATTACGATGGCAAGGGTCAATTGGCTTCAAAAGGTAAGATCAATCTAGAATTATTAAAAGAATTAAATTCGCTTCCGTTCTATAAAAAGGAGTTTCCAAAATCTTTAGGTTTGGAATGGGTTAAAACGGAAATTTTCCCATTGATTGATTCCTATGAGATTTCAATTAAGGATATCTTGAGAACTTTCGTTGAACATATTTCGATTACCATTGCCAATGAATTAAACAAGAAAGAGAACATGTCGGTATTAATAACTGGAGGTGGTGTCTACAATGAATTTTTAATTGATAGACTGGCATGTTACTCAAAAAATAAAATAGAAATCCCTAATAAAGAAATTATAGAATACAAGGAAGCTTTGATATTTGGTCTTCTGGGAGTCTTAAGATTACGCCATGAAGTGAATTGTTTGAGCAGTGTCACTGGAGCTTCTAGAAATCATAGTTCAGGTAATATTTATTGTCCATAAAATTATTGCAAAATTAATCTATTAGGATTTTTAGTTTTTTATATTTGTTGCAGAATAATTGCGAATGAAAGATTTACTTCAAAAGTACGAAGACAAAGCACCTGAAATTATATTTAACTGGAAAGATCCAGAAACAGAAGCCGAAGGTTGGACAGTCATCAATTCGTTGAGAGGTGGAGCTGCAGGTGGTGGCACTCGCATGCGTAAAGGTCTAGATATGAACGAAGTGTTGTCTCTAGCCAAAACTATGGAAGTAAAATTTACCGTGTCCGGTCCTGCTATTGGCGGTGCAAAATCTGGTATTAATTTCGATCCACACGATCCGCGAAAAAAAGGTGTTTTGGAGCGTTGGTATAAAGCTGTATCACCATTGTTAAAGAGTTATTATGGCACTGGTGGTGATTTGAATGTTGATGAAACACATGAGGTAATCCCAATTACTGAAGAAAGCGGTGTATGGCATCCGCAGGAAGGTGTTTTTGAAGGTCATTTTAAACCTACCCAAGCTGATAAAATTAACCGTATTGGTCAATTACGACATGGGGTTATCAAAGTAATTGAAAACCCAAAATATTCCCCAGACGTCCGACGTAAATATACCGTTGCAGATATGATCACAGGCTATGGTGTGGCAGAAGCAGCAAGGCATTTTTATGACGTGCAAGGAGAATCTGTAATTGGAAAACGAGCCGTAGTTCAAGGATTTGGGAACGTAGGAGCTGCAGCAGCCTTTTATCTGGCACAGATGGGTGCTAAAGTCGTTGGCATAATCGATATTGTAGGAGGCTTAATAAATGAGGAAGGATTTACATTCGAGGAAATAACAGATTTATATCTTGAAAAAATTGGTAACACTCTTGTAAATGACAACTTAATTCCATTTGACGTAATCAACGAAAAAATATGGTCTTTAGAAACTGAAATATTTGCGCCTTGTGCCGCTTCAAGATTGATAACAAAGCAGCAAATAGATAATATGATAGATACAGGCTTAGAAGTAATTTCTTGCGGGGCAAATGTACCATTTGCTGATAAAGAAATATTCTTTGGACCCATTATGGAATACACAGATAATAAAATTAGTTTGATTCCGGATTTTATTTCCAATTGTGGGATGGCAAGAGTTTTTGCCTATTTTATGGAGCAAAAAGTCCAAATCACTGATGATGCCATTTTTAGCGATACCTCTAACAGGATCAAACAAGCAATTGAAAAAGTCTACAATAAAAACAAAAGTAAAACAGGAATAAGCGAAACCGCCTTTGAGATTGCATTGAGTCAGCTTATTTAATTATATATTTTATGGAAACAGTAATTATCTTAGTATTTGTATTTGGGTATATGGCCATTACTTTGGAGCATAGCATTAAAATCGACAAACTGATTCCTGCATTGGTGATGATGGCAATCTGTTGGGCATTGATTGCTTTAGGTCTGGATGGTTTTTCTGAATGGTTTGATTCTGCTAAACATGGTCTTGTTGACGGGTTTTCATCTTTGCCCGTGGAAGACCAGCTAAATAGCACCGGTGAAGTTATAAAAACAGGCAAGTTGCACATTATGGAAGAAACTTTGCTTCATCATCTTGGCAAAACAGCTGAAATATTGGTCTTCTTGCTTGGTGCCATGACCATTGTAGAAATCATTGATTACTTCGATGGATTCTCTACAATCAAAGGGTTTATCAAAACAAAAAAGAAATCAAAAATACTATGGATATTTTCAATTTTAGCATTTATTTTATCTGCAATAATTGATAATCTTACAGCAACAATCGTACTGATTTCTATACTTCAAAAAATAGTGAAAGACCGTGATATGCGTCTATGGTACGCTGGATTGATTATCATCGCTGCAAATGCTGGAGGTGCTTGGTCACCAGTGGGAGACGTGACAACGACAATGCTTTGGATTGGTAAAAAAGTAACAACGAGCCATCTGTTTGTATATCTGTTTCTACCGTCGTTGGTATGTATGGCGCTTCCTTCTTTTATAGCTACATTTCTTCCTGTTTTCAAAGGTAAATTGGATGTTAGTGATGAAGTGGATGATAAACCGAAAAGCAAGTACAGTAGAATCATGTTGTATCTAGGTCTTGGTTCGATCATATTTGTTCCTATTTTTAAAACAATCACACATTTACCACCTTATGTTGGAATGATGCTTTCTCTAGGTGTCGTTGCTATATTTGCAGAGTTGTACAGTAACTCTAAATTTAGTATTTCTAGTCATGATTCTGAAGAAAGTGATGCCCATGCACAGCACAGTCCTGTACACTCATCATTGTCGAAAATCGAATTGCCTAGTATCTTATTCTTCTTGGGAATTTTAATGGCGGTTGCAGCATTGGAGTCTTTAGGCATATTGTTTGAGTTCGCCATCACATTGCAGGATACCATGCCAATGCTTGGAACAGAATTGCATCATACAGGAGTTTCTGATTTAGTAATATTACTATTGGGAGTAGCCTCTGCTATAATAGATAATGTACCTTTGGTAGCGGCAAGTTTAGGAATGTTTTCTGAACCGATAGATAACGAATTATGGCATTTTGTAGCCTATTCAGCAGGTACTGGTGGTAGTATGCTTATTATTGGTTCAGCCGCTGGTGTAGTAGCCATGGGGATGGAAAGAATTGATTTCTTTTGGTATTTAAAGAAAATCTCTTGGTTGGCATTGATTGGATTCTTGGCAGGTGCCGTTACTTTTATGTTTACCAGGACAATATTTTAATTGACATACTTTAGTTAAATTTTAAACGTTAGAACACTAATTAAACCAATATGAATATATGATATCATTGAGTTATATACAAGATGGAACGGAAGTGGTTCCGACCGAAGAATCTGTTGAAAAGACACTTTCTATTATTGAATTGATAGGCAGTGGTGGTACTGCAGGAATGATTATTATTGCCATTTTATTCGTACTTCTTTTTGTGGCTTTATATATCTATTTTGAACGATTGTTTGCTATAAAGGCGGCATCCAAAATAGATTCCAATTTTATGAATCAAATTAAAGACCACGTTTCTAATGGTAAAACTGATTCAGCTCAAATTTTATGCGCACAAGTAAATACACCAGTATCTCGACTGATCAATAAAGGAATTAGTAGGATAGGGAAGCCTCTCGAAGACATTAATACTGCGATTGAAAACGCTGGTCGATTAGAGATTTATGGGTTGGAAAAAAATGTCAGTATTCTAGCAACAATTTCTGGTGTAGCACCTATGATTGGATTTCTTGGTACGGTAGTTGGAATGATATTGGCAATCTTTGAACTTGCTAATGCAGGTGGGACCATCCAGATGGATGTACTTGCCAGCGGTTTATATACAGCTATGACTACAACAGTAGCTGGTCTTATCGTTGGTATTATAGCTTATATGGCTTATAATCACTTAGTGGTAAAGACCGATAAGGTTGTTTATCAAATGGAAGCGAATTCGTTAGAATTTTTAGATCACTTAAACGAACCTATTTAATGAATTTAAGGGGAAGAAATAAAGTAACACCAGAATTCAATATGTCCTCAATGACGGATATTGTGTTTTTGTTGTTGATATTTTTTATGATCGCGTCTACGTTAGTTACGACTAGTGCGATAGACATCTTATTGCCAAAAGCAAGTGGGAAAACCGAAAACAAGAAATCGGTTGCTGTCAGCATCAAAGAGAATCTCACATATTATATCGACCAGAAATTGGTAGGGGAAAGTATGTTGGAATCAGAATTGAAAACACTTTTGGCAACTAAAGAAGAGCCAACGATTGTTTTGAGAGCTGATAAATCGGTAGCCGTTGAGCATGTAGTTAAGGTGATGGATATTGCTAACAGAAATAAATTTAAAGTGATTTTGGCGGTTACGCCTAATGATTAAAGATGAAATATTTAGAAACCCAACATGAGCGCAATTCTGCGAGGATTACCACTTTAATTGTGGTTATTTTGCTTTTGCTCCTATTTGTGGTAGGCCCACCTTATATGGATCCACCAATTGAATATGGAGTAGCGGTTAATTTTGGGAATTCTGATGTTGGTAGTGGAGATATTCAACCTTTGGAACCAGTGAAATCTGAACCAAGGGAAGTTATTGAACCGCCACAAGTAAAAGAAACAAAAGTTGAAGAAACTAAAACCGTACCTAATAAATCTGAAAGGCCAGCCGAGAAAGTTTTAACGCAAGACAATGCTGAATCTATTGCCATAAAAAAACAAAAAGAAGCTGCTGATGCAAAGGCTCAAGCAGATGCAAGGGCTAAAGTTGAAGCTGAACGCATTCAGCAAGCCAAAGAGGCTGCAGAAGCAAAAAAGCGACAAGAGGAAACCGATACAAAGGCTAAAATCGATGCAATGATAGGTGGAGTCAGCAAGTCAGACGGAAAAACTACTGGAGG
>JAGXIE010000090.1 GCA_024635765.1 Flavobacteriaceae bacterium
TATCCTTTATAAATTAATGGAAAGGTTCACTTTATTGGTGGACCTTTTTTTTGTTCAAGATATGTTCTAGTTCTTCTTCAAACTCTGATGTGAATATCATGGCATTGGAAGTGATGATTTTACCGTTGCCATCAACCAAAATAGATCGATTAACGGAATTGATCGCCAACTCACTCATGGCCTCTACATGATTTTGAAATTGATACTCATTTGAAGGTGAGAATTTATGTTGATTAACCATGTTTTTCCAGTGAGCTCTTTCATCGTCGTTAATATTTATGGCGATAAAATCCAATTCAGGAAATTTGGTCTGTAATGATTTTACTTTATGATGGCTGTTTCTCAAAAGCAATGGAAGGTTTGACGACCAAAAATAAATAACGGTAGGTTTTGATATCAAACTGGCAATTTCAACTACCTCATCATTATGATTTATTAGCTTGATGTTAGGTAATTCATTGCCTGATTTGAGCCTGCTAACTGATTTGACAAGCTTTTGTATGTATGCTTTATCACTTTCACTGCTACTTTTCTTTAAAAAGGAATTTAAAATTTCCTTGATTTCGGAGCTATCTTCACTTACAGCAACAAAATCTCTTGTCGTATATTTTAAAAGATGATTTTTGATTTTTTCGTTTTCAATCATACTATCCATTAGACGAAGTTTCTCTAAATTGTAGATGGCAGATTTATTATCAAAAACAACATTGTGAGTAGCATTTTCGTAATATTTTGCTAATGCCAGATTGTTAAAATGATAAAATAGAAATCTATAATATGGAATCACACCTGACAAATCTTCGTTATTATAATCTACTTCACTTCTGAAATCATAAAAATGCTCTGGCAAGTCTTTATAGTGAATCAAGTTATTGTATCCAAAATACCCAAATGGATATAATTCCTTATTATAATAATAATCGTAATTAATGTTACTTTCCGCTATACTCTTGAACAAGGGCGAATAGTCTTTTTGAGATAAAAACTCTTTTAATTCTTTTAGTTTTATATCTCTGTCGTCATTGAGAATTTCTCCAAATTTATTTGGTTCCATATCCCACATCATCCTCATGAACTTTTTGTTGTCAGTTTCATTTTTTAAAAAAGTGGCAATCAGATAATTATTTTTTCTGGCACCTTCACCGGTAAAGACCATTGATTCGTCAAAATCAATTGTATTAAGTCTAACCATAATACTGTCAGACGGTTCTAATAAAACTCGTTGATATTCTCCACCATGTACGAATGTATAAAGACCAGCTTTTGCAAGTGTGAATTTTTTGATAAATCTATTATTGTTGTCCAGATATATGGTGTCAGATTCTTCATCTGGATTGGTCAGAACTACATAATTATTATTTGGATTGATGATTTCACCTCCAAAATAAACAAAACTGTCTCTATTTTCGGAATTGTTTTCACAACCAAAAAGTGCTGACAAAGTCAATAATAGTAAAATCTGAATTTTCATAATCACATCCTGTAGGCTTATCATACTAGATCATGAACAAAAATAAAGGTTGTTGGCCTATACAGTTGTTAATGCGCTGTTAAATGTTTTTTGAGCTTTTTATATGTTTTTTGTTGTGGATGCTTTTGACTACTTTTGCAAAAAATTAAAGACACTATATGTTATCAGTTTCTAATCTTTCTGTTCAATTTGGCAAGCGTATTCTTTTTGATGAGGTCAACACGACGTTCAATCAAGGCAACTGTTATGGTATCATCGGTGCCAATGGTTCTGGAAAATCTACTTTTTTAAAGATTTTATCAGGAAAAATGGATCCCACTTCGGGTCATGTTCATCTCGAGGCAGGAAAGCGAATGTCAGTTTTAGAGCAAAATCACAATCTTTACGACGATCATACGGTTTTAGAAACTGTGATGATTGGCAATAAGCCTTTGTTTAAGCTTAAAACTGAAATAGATGCTCTGTATGCTGATTATAGTGATGAAAATGTTGAGAAAATTGGAGAACTACAAGTACTGTTTGAAGAAATGAACGGATGGAATGCCGAAAGCGATGCCGCTGCAATGTTATCCAATTTGGGTATCAAGGAAGACAATCACTACACTTTGATGAAAGATTTGGATGGAAAGCAGAAAGTACGTGTTTTGTTAGCTCAAGCATTGTTTGGAAATCCGGATGTATTGATTATGGATGAGCCGACCAATGATTTGGATTATGAAACGATCAGTTGGTTAGAAAACTTTTTAGCCAATTATGAAAATTGCGTTATTGTAGTATCGCATGACAGACACTTTTTAGATTCTGTTTGTACACATATTTCTGATATTGATTTTGGAAAAATCAATCACTTTTCAGGGAATTATACTTTTTGGTATGAATCATCTCAATTAGCAGCAAGACAACGTTCACAACAGAACAAAAAAGCCGAAGAAAAGAAAAAGGAACTCGAAGAGTTTATTCGCCGTTTTTCTGCGAATGTGGCGAAATCAAAGCAGGCAACAAGTAGAAAGAAAATGATTGAGAAGTTAAATATCTCTGATATCAAACCTTCCAGTAGGCGTTATCCAGCAATCATTTTTGAGCGTGATAGAGAAGCAGGTGACCAGATTCTGAATGTCAATGGATTGGCTGCATCAACCGATGGGGAAATTTTATTTCAAAATATTGATATCAATTTGAATAAAGGTGAAAAAGTAGTTGTGTATTCAAGAGATTCAAGAGCGACAACAGCATTTTACGAAATTATTAATGGCAACGAAAAAGCTGACGCAGGAAACTATTCATGGGGAATTACTACAACACAATCGTATTTGCCTTTAGACAATAGTTCCTTTTTTGAAAATAAATTAACCTTGGTTGACTGGTTGCGACAATGGGCAACAACAGAAGAAGAACGTGAAGAAGTTTACATTCGTGGATTTTTAGGTAAAATGATTTTCAGTGGAGAAGAAGCACTGAAAACCTCTAATGTATTGTCTGGAGGAGAAAAAGTGCGTTGTATGTTGAGTAGAATGATGATGATGAGAGCTAATGTGTTAATGCTTGATGAACCAACAAACCATTTGGATTTAGAGAGCATCACTGCCTTCAATAATTCGTTGAAGAATTTTAAAGGAACAGTATTATTTACTACTCATGACCACGAATTTGCTCAAACATTGGCAAATAGAGTTATTGAATTGACACCTAATGGTATTATTGACCGATATATGACATTTGATGAATATATGGATGACAAAAAAATCAAGGAAATGCGAGATAAAATGTATTCCGTAACCGCTTAAATATATAGAAAGTCCCGTAAAAAAGGACTTTTTTTATACTTCTAAATCAGATTTTACCTCTTCTATGATTCTAATGGCCTGATCTAATTCACCTTTTGAAACATAAAGTTCTTGATAGCCTGAATTTGTGGAGCTAAATCCAGAATGTGACCCCAATCCGGACTCATCTTTTACAATAGCATTAATTCCTGCGCTTTCAAGACGATCTAAAGCCAATTGAACAATAATAAATGTCCCAGAAAAAACTTTTATATAATTGCTGTCTGTCATGATGATTTCAATAAATTACTGCTATTAAGATACGAAAAAAATGCTAATATTCGGTTTGATTTATTAAATTATCCTGATTAATTCTACATGTTAAGGATTTGTTAAAACGGATCTTTTATAAAACCAATAAGTTAATATTATCGTTTGTATGGCAAGTGAAACAACCACTCAAACAATTAAAAAAAAATATTATGAAAACGACAAAATTTTTAAGTATTGCAGTAGTAGTAAGTTCAATGTTCATTGGCCAAACAGTTTCAGCCCAAGAGAAAGCAATGATGAAGAAGGAAGGTGAAAAAATGATGCAAGGAAAAGAAACAAAGATGGTTGGAGGTGCAGAAATGTATCCAACAAAAAACATCATTGAGAATGCGGTAAACTCTGCAGACCATACCACTCTTGTGGCCGCAGTGAAAGCAGCTGAATTGGTTGATGTTTTGGTAAGTGATGGATCGTTTACTGTATTTGCTCCAATCAACATGGCATTTGCTAATTTACCAGAGGGAACTGTTGAGACGTTGCTAAAGCCTGAAAACAAGGAACAGCTTCAGACGATATTAAAATATCACGTGGTCCCTGGAAAACTGAATACTACCAGTATTGCTAAATTAATTAAACAAGGTAAAGGAAAAGCTCAAATTAAAACCGTAAGTGGTGGAACATTGACTGCTTGGACTAAAGGTAACGGTGTTTATATCACTGATGAAAATGGTGCGTCTGCAAAAGTAACAATCGCTGATGTCAATCAATCAAACGGAGTAATTCACGTTGTGGACGCTGTTTTGTTGCCAAAAGCGAAAATGTAATAAAGAATTAGTTTAATTTTTAAGTTAGTTGGTGGAAAGCCTCTTGAGTTCTATGCTCAAGAGGCTTTTTTTAATTTTTTAAACCTTCAATAAATTTTATCAATTACAATATTTTATTTAAAAATTAGATTTTGGCATTAATTGAATAGTAATTTTTAACTTTATAAATTAAGAATAAAAAAACAACTAACAATGGAAAACAATAATGAAGCTCCTCAAGGGAAAAATTTCGATATCAATGAAAGTAATGCTAAATGTCCTTTCTTAAGTGGTACTATTAAACATACTGCAGGAGGTGGTGTTAAAAACCGCGATTGGTGGCCAAATGAACTTAAGTTAAATATTTTGCGCCAGCATTCTCCACAATCTAATCCGATGGGTGAATCGTTTGATTATGCAGAAGCGTTCAATAGTTTAGATTTTGCCGCCTTAAAACAAGACGTACTTAATTTGATGACGGATTCTCAAGATTGGTGGCCTGCAGATTACGGTCATTACGGAGGATTTATGATTAGAATGGCTTGGCATAGCGCCGGAACTTACAGAGTTGGAGATGGTCGAGGAGGTGCCGCATCTGGTAATCAAAGATTTGCACCTATTAATAGTTGGCCTGATAATGGAAATTTAGATAAGGCAAGATTGTTACTATGGCCAATTAAACAAAAATATGGAAACAAAATA
>JAGXIE010000091.1 GCA_024635765.1 Flavobacteriaceae bacterium
AATAATCATCTCCTCCAAAAAGCGAAGGTATTTATGGATGTCGGTAAAGAAGTTTTCCAAGTCAAGAATTGGATAACCTACGATCTGCCCTGGTCCGTGATAAGTAATGTCACCTCCACGATTGATTTTGTAAAAGGTAGCACCCTTGCTTCTAAGTTGGTCTTCATTCATTAGCAAATTAGACATGTCACCACTTTTACCCAAAGTATAGACGTGTGGATGCTCTACAAACAAAAAGTAATTTTCTGTTTCGAGTTGGGCATCCTCTCGCCTATTCTTGATTTTGGTATCGACAATGCCTTTAAAGAGTTCCTCTTGATAGTCCCAAGTAGCTTTATAATCTTTAAGGCCTAAATCTTGAACGATGATTGTTTTATTCATAGAGTACAAAATTACTACTTTCTAGACACACGACCGACGACAGATAACCAAAAACTGTAGACTGAAGACTAATTCTTCGGATTATTCAATATGACTAAAGCTGCAATAACGCCAGGAACCCAGCCACAGAGCCATAATAGAAATGTAATGACAATAGAACCACAACCTTTGTCAATAACTGCCAAAGGAGGGCAAAAGATAGATAGGATAACTCTCCAGATACTCATGATAATGTGATTTTGATGATTGATGTACTGATTTGACGTGCGAACATCCGATTTGTTACATCTATAATCGATACGATGATTGTATTTCATTTTCAAATAAAATATAGTGGATTCGTAAAAAAGGCAGACAGTTACCTAAAAAAAAGCAGGTCGTTTTCTTTTGAATCTGAATTAATCGATTTTGGAAAGATCGCACATCATACAGATGGTATTCACGTTTTTAAGTTCACAAATACAGAAGATGCACCTATTGTCATAACAAATGCAAAAGGCTCATGTGGTTGTACTGTACCAACCTATACTAAAAATGTTATTTTACCAGGTGAAACTGGCGAAATTAATGTAAAATATGCGACTGATAGAATTGGTGGCTTTACAAAAACGGTGACTTTAATTTCAAATGCGTCTGAACCTTCTAAAGTTTTAAGAATAAAAGGAGAAGTTTTGAATCCAGAAAAAGGATAAAACGCACTAGGTTTTATATTTAGTTCTTAAATCAAAATCTACCAAAAAGTTGTATGCTAATTTTTTGAAAATAGTGTAATTTTGCACTGGTCTGCCAAAAAAGGCAGTATTCAAAATTAATTAGCATGCAACTTTCTGAACAAGAACTCATCCGAAGGGAAAAACTAGACAAACTACGCGAGTTGGGCATCAACCCATATCCAGCCGATTTGTACCCTGTAAGCCACACTTCAAAACAAGTTAAGGAACAGTTTGAAGAAGGCAAGAAGGTCATCATTGCAGGACGATTGATGTCGATGAGAGTGCAAGGCAAAGCTAGCTTTGCACAATTGCAAGATTCTGAAGGCAAGATACAAGCGTATTTTAACAGAGATGAAATTTGTCCTGGTGAAGATAAAACCATGTACAATGAGGTCTTTAAAAAACTGTTGGACTTTGGAGATTTCGTTGGTATTGAAGGTGAATTATTCACGACACAAGTAGGTGAAAAAACAGTAAAAGTCAAAGATTTTACACTGTTGAGTAAATCTTTGAAACCACTCCCATTACCTAAAGAAAAAGACGGTATCATTCATGATGCATTTACCGATCCGGAGCAACGCTATAGACAACGTTATGCAGATTTGGTAGTCAATCCGAAGGTCAAAGAAGTCTTTATCAAACGTACCAAACTGTTCAATGCCATGCGTGAGTTCTTCAACGATGCTGGTTATTTTGAAGTAGAAACTCCAATATTGCAGTCCATTGCTGGTGGTGCCGCGGCTCGTCCATTCATGACTCACCACAATAGCCTTGACATTCCATTATACATGCGAATAGCCAATGAATTGTATTTGAAACGACTCATTGTCGGCGGTTTTGATGGCGTATATGAGTTTTCAAAAAACTTCCGAAATGAAGGAATGGATCGCACACACAATCCAGAGTTTACAGCTATGGAAATCTATGTAGCGTACAAAGATTACAACTGGATGATGGATTTCTGTGAACAATTGTTGGAGCATTGTGCTCTTGCTGTCAATGGAACCACCGAAGCAACGTTTGGAGAACACCACATCGACTTTAAAGCGCCTTATGCACGAGTTACTATGGCTGATTCAATTAAAAACTTTACAGGCTTCGACATTACTGGGAAAACTGAAGAACAGATTCGCGAGGCTGCAAAAGGCATGGGAGTCGCGGTAGATGATACGATGGGTAAAGGCAAATTGATTGATGAAATTTTTGGTGAAAAATGTGAAGGCAATTATATTCAACCTACATTCATCATGGACTATCCTAAAGAAATGAGCCCATTGTGCAAAGAACACAGAGAAAATCCAGAACTGACTGAACGTTTTGAATTGATGGTTTGCGGAAAAGAAATTGCTAATGCATATTCTGAATTGAATGACCCGATCGACCAACATGAACGTTTTGAACACCAAATGGAATTGGCTCAAAAAGGAGATGACGAAGCAACTGGTGTCATTGATTATGATTTTTTAAGAGCATTGGAATACGGCATGCCACCAACTTCAGGTATGGGAATCGGGATGGACCGATTAGTTATGTTTTTGACAAATAATCAATCTATACAAGAGGTTCTATTCTTCCCGCAAATGAAACCGGAGAAGAAAGCAGTGGCTATGACTGATGAAGAAAAAGCAGTATTTGCTCTTCTGAAATCTAATTCACCAATCGATTTGAATGTTTTAAAAGGACAATCCGGTTTGAGTAATAAGAAATGGGATACGACAATTAAAGGACTAACCAAAAATAAATTGGCTCAAGTCACAAAAAATGATGAAGGCTTGTTTGTTGAAATTATTTAAAATAAAGGGTCTTTCTGTAATATATTAAAAGAACCACTTGTAAGTGGTTCTTTTTTGCTATACAAATTTCGTTACATTAGTAATTTCAAAAAAATCAGAGCAGTATAAAATGTCATGGCAATTGTTTCATTTCTAATCATTAAACGCATAGGATTTTATTAGCATATGAAAGGCTCCATAAAAATCAGCATCAATATAATTAAGATTTCAATGCTCATCTTATATTTGATATTATTAATTGTTCACTTTATCATCAAAGATCGTTTTCATTCTATTAGTGTAGTGTATTATGCTTGTCCATTACCTCTAATCATATTATTTGGTCTGTTAATTACACTATTGTTCTTTAAACGAAAACTGGTGTTCTATTTTCTTTCAATAGTTTTTTTAGGCACGAGTATTTATTTTTTTAGTCATTATTTTGGTTCGGAATTTGAACAAAATCCCTCTGATAAAACTTCATATATCCTGTTTTGGAATGCAGCGAAAAATCAACCACTACCAACTGACATACTGATTAAACACATTAAAGCATATAACCCTGAAATTATGGCGATCGTTGAAGCTGTAGAGGTTTCAGATAAGGATATGAACATTCTAAACGTCGCTTGTCCAGAGTATCAATTTCAGCGTTTAGAAGGCGAAATGATTATCGGTGTCAAGGGCAGGATACAGCACATTAAATTTAAATCAGAAAGCGACGTTTACAAGTTCAATTATGTTACTGTTGTAGTCGATCTAAAACCCATGTCTATACTGATTGCTGATGTATATTCTGGTCCTTTGCTCAATAAACAAGTACCTTTAAATATTATTAAAAATGAGTCTCAAAGTTATAACGCGGATATGATTGTTGGTGACTTTAACACACCTTATGAAAGTGTGTTTTTTAAAGATTTCAAAACCGATTATTATAGCTTCCATCCTTATAGTATAGGAATGACATCAACATGGCCAGTACCTATCCCAGTTATTGAAATCGACCAAATCTGGATTAAAAAATCTTTTCAACCCATAAAAATGGAAAAATTCTGTTATGAAGTTTCAGACCATAAATTATTAATTGCAGAGTACAAATGATGTAGCTCAAAGAACCATTTTCAAATGACTGCTCAATATTTTCATTTTAACATTAAACATCCAAACGCCAAGGCATTCATTTTAAATAGTTTACCATCTTTAAATTGCATAAAAATAATTGTATTTTTAATAGAATTTTTCTATCTTCGTTGCTTTAATTTCAGATTAGAAAACATCTCCCTAATTCATTAGTAGTTAACATAGAAAGCAGGTCTTAAAACTATTTCAAGTTTTGAACTTCATCAAAATTCTGTGTATATTAATATATAGTTCTTTATAGTAAACTCAAAACAATTTGAAACTTTCGTTTTTAGGGTTTTTAAAAAAATAGTCCGTCCCTATAAAACCAACTTTCAAAAAAATACGTATATAGATTAGGAGCTCTCAAATTTATGATCTGTATCTAGATTGTAGAAATAGGGCCGATACTTTTGAGTAAATATCAATACTGGCAAGACTATTGATTCTATTGTATCAACAATTAAAACTAAATAAGTGAAAACAACGATACTATCCTTCATTTTATCAATTAGCATGCTATTTATGCAGGCACAAGCTGTTGAGGGAACTTATGCTAATCAATGGGAATCTCAATCGGGAGAAGCGATCTCTTATGAACTTACCTTGAGAGAAGATGGTACTTTTACATTTATTTCAATTAGGACATATTTAGACGCTCAACCAAAAAGCAAATCCGAGATTGAGGGAATCTGGAAATTTATGAATCGCACTTTAGAACTATTCACCACAACACAAGATAATAACCAACTGGCCAAAGACTTAAACATGAATAAGGCAAGATATATAAGCATTTCACCAAGAAATCCAAATTTCAATCTCGTAATGCCATCATTTAAGTTTTATGAATCAAAGGTTTTCTATTCAAAAAACATGGAATTGATTAAAATCGAATCAGTTGTGACGCTCAATAATTAAACTTAATGCTTTTGTTTTAATAGAGTCTAATTATATCATCGTGAACACTTCTTTTCAGAAGTGTTCACGATTTTGTTTTAGAATTAATTTTGATATCCATTTTAGCACATAAAAACACACCTTCAAGTGGAAATAGAATTTCTTTTGAAAAGCAATATCATCATAATTAACGCGAACGCATATAAAATACTTATTTTAGAAGCATGAAAGCAGTTACTGTCAACCAACTTAAAAAAGAGCTCATTACTTGCAATCCTAACGAGCTTGTGGAATTATGCTTGAGACTTTCCAAATTCAAAAAAGAAAACAAAGAACTTCTTACGTATCTTTTATTTGAATCAAATGACGAATCGGGTTATATAGAAAGCGTTAAAGATGAAATCAACGAGCAATTCGAAAATATCAATACCAACAGTTATTTCTACATCAAAAAAAGTGTAAGAAAAATTCTTCGCCTCATTAAAAAATTTAGTCGGTATTCACTTAAAAAAGAGACTGAAGTAGAATTGCTACTCTATTTTTGTTTAAAATTAAAAGAGTTCAACCCATCTATCCAGAGAAATACGACACTAATGAATATTTATAACAGACAGTTAATTTCTATTAAAAAAACGGTGGCAACACTTCATGAAGACTTACAATATGATTATCAAATTCAAATTGATGAACTGCAGAATTCTTTTTGAGTAGCTTAAAAGAAATATTTGACCAATACAACGATTTATTCTTACTAATTTCAAGTTTTTTACTATTTTCACAACTTGCTATTAATCTGGAAATAAAATACCTAAATGAAAAAATTTAATCTTTTAGCCTTTTTAGTGCTATTGATCGTGTCTTGCCAAAAGGACGACGCCGTATTTGTTCCACAATGTGAAATTCCTGAAAATTTATCTGCAATAAACATCAATTACAATAGTGCTACCCTAACTTGGGAAGGCAATTTAAGTGGGGCTAGTGAAACCTCTTCATTCGTAATTGAGTATGGACTTTCAGGATTTGTTTTGGGTACAGGAACAACAGTGAACGCCACTGTTGAAACCTTGACACTTTTTAATCTATTACCAAATACAGCCTACGACTTTTATGTTCAAAAAATATGCAGTATCAATAACACTAGTATCCTTTCAGACGTTGGTAGCTTTACAACCTTGGCGCCTCCAGTGATTGCAGAGTTTAGACAAAATCTCTCTGAATTAAATCTATTTCAAGGTGATTTGGATGATTTACAACCAAGTGTTTACACATTTGAGTATTACCTCAATACTGCACTATATACCGATTATGCTTTAAAACAGCGTATCGTAGCATTGCCATCTGGAGCATCAATGACGTATCTAAATGATGGGTTACCAGATTTTCCCGAAAATACAGTTATTGCGAAAACATTTTATTATAACATAGACGATAGAAATGTCTCTTTGGGTAAAAAGATAATTGAAACACGAGTTATGATAAAACTCAACGGCACTTGGGAATTTGGTGATTATGTTTGGAATGAAAATCAAACAGATGCTATATTGGAAAATAATGGTTCAGTCGTACCAATTGCATGGATAGATAGTGACGGCAATAATCGAAATGTCGATTACGAGATCCCTTCTGTTGCAGATTGTTTTACATGCCATCAAAACTTTTCAAACAGTACTCTTATTGGACCAAAATTACGAACAATGAATTTCAATATTAATGGCGTAAACCAACTTCAAAAGTTTATCACCAACGGACAACTGACAAATGTACCTGATGTTACATCCATTGGCGTTTTACCTAATTGGGAAGACACAAATCTTACAGATGAACAAAGAGTTAGAGCCTATTTTGATATTAATTGTGCCCATTGCCATTCAGCAGGTGGATACCACACGGTTAACTTTTATGATGCATTGAATGTCTCTTACGAAACATCTTTTGAAAACTCACAAATTTTTGATAAACGTTACAGTATAATGGCAAGAATTCAAACATCTGTTGATGAATATAGCATGCCTTTCATTGGCGTATCGTCACCACATCAAGAAGCACTTGATTTGATCATTCCTTATCTGGAATCATTAGAATAATCTGTTGATATATGATACAAAAGACTGCCATTGAGCAGTTTTTTTTCGATTTAACTGAACGCTATATTAGTTAAAATAATCTTAAATTAATTATTAGTGTTTCTACACATTCAAAGATTACTTATTTTTCGGTCTTAATTTAAAAACTATCCGATTTTGAAACACATTTCTTTAAAAATCTGTCTATTATTATCAGTATTTGTGATAATGTCATGCTCTACGGCTAAAAAGGCAGCTAACTCCAAAAACAATGCTGCAGCGAGTGCTGATGCAAAACCAGCCAAAAAAGCCTGGAAAAGATGATATTCAACCGTATGACAAGGTCATCACAAAAGAAGCAAAGACCGATGACGGCTTGTTTAAAGTCCATAAAATAGATGACAGCTATTTTTATGAAATTCCAGATTCATTATTTGAACGTGAAATGCTCATGGTTACTTGTATTGCCAAAACCGCGAGTGGATTGCGATTTGGCGGTGGCAAACAAGATGAGTCTGTTTTACGTTGGCAAAAAAAGGATAAGAAAGTATATTTACGTGTCGTCTCCTATAATGTAGTGGCATCCGATTCACTTCCTATCCATGAAGCTGTAGTCAATTCAAATCTTGAACCTATTTTATTTTCATTTCCTATTAAGGCTTTCAGTAAAGATTCATTAAATACCGTGATCGATGTTACTGATTTATTTTCAAAAGATGTAAAACTTCTTGGTTTTCCTGAAAGAAGCCGAAAAAATTATAAGGTTACAAGACTTGAAAATGACCTATCCTATATAGAAAGTATCAAAAGCTATCCGCTCAACATCGAGTCTCGACATGTAAAAACCTATAACGCTGGTGAGCCACCTTCTAATTCTGAAACGGGTACCATTACGCTGGAAATGAGCAACTCAATGGTCTTATTACCAAAAGTTCCTATGAAACGTCGAATGTTCGACCAACGTGTGGGATGGTTCACAAGTGGACAAACGGATTACGGGTTGGATGTCCAGGAAAGTAAAACCGTTCGTTATCTTGACAGATGGCGTCTAGAGGTTAAAGATGAAGATATTGAAAAATTCAAAAGAGGAGAATTAGTTGAACCAAAGAAACAAATTGTTTATTATATTGATAGAGCAATACCGGATAAATGGCGTAAGTATATCAAAGAGGGTATTGAAGATTGGCAAGTGGCATTCGAAGCTGCAGGATTTAAAAATGCCATCGTCGCAAAGGATGCACCAACAAAGGAAGAAGACCCAGATTGGAGTCCAGAAGACATTCGTTATTCAGTAGTTCGATATTTAGCATCGCCTATTCCAAACGCAAATGGTCCTCACGTAAGTGACCCAAGGAGCGGTGAAATTTTGGAAAGTGACATCAACTGGTATCATAATGTCATGACCTCATCAAATGGACCGCTGAAGATGGGAAAGATTATGATGATTTAGAAACCATGTATGATCAACTTTTAGGTCAGTTCAATAGATATATGGGACATGTTGCAGCGAATATCGGAGGG
>JAGXIE010000092.1 GCA_024635765.1 Flavobacteriaceae bacterium
AATGATGGGTGAAGGTTATCACAACAATCATCATCGTCATGCGAGTCGCGCTAACTTTGGTGTAAAATGGTATGAGATTGATATGACTTATTTAATCATCAAAATGTTGGATGCTTTTGGATTGATTCGATTGAAAGCGATTCGAGTTCAGAAGTAATTTTTAGACTATTCTTTTTCCAATACAGTAATCCGTACTTTTTTCTTCTTCAATCGTGTGTTGTTTAGGGTGTTTACCAAGTGCTTCACTTTGCTGAAAGGTACGGCCACAAACGCACAGTCTTGTTTTAACTCAATCGTACCTAATTCGTCTTGGGTTAGACCTCCTTGTTTCAAAAACAAACCTACGATATCACCTTTCGAAATCTTGTCTTTCCTCCCACCCGATATAAAAAGTGTTTCCCAAAAGGATGGGGAAATCGGTGCTTTTTTGGAGATATTTATGGATTTTGATCCCTTGATAAACTCCGGTAGCTGTTCGTCATGACCCTTGAGGATATAGGCAGTACCTTTGGAGTTTACTCTAGCCGTTCTTCCATTTCTATGAATAAATTCTTCTTTATGTTTTGGTAACTCATAATGGATGATAAAGTTGAGCTCTGGAATATCCAGGCCTCGGGAAGCCAAATCAGTGGCCAATAGTATTTGGCTTGATCCGTTTCTGAATGTGATTAGAGAACGCTCGCGTTCTTTTTGTTCCATACCACCAGAAAAACAGGAATGGCTGATTTTATTTCGTTTTAAAAATTGGCTCACCTTGTCAATACTATCCCTTAAATTACAAAAGACGATGCCTTGATGGTTGCCGATGTGCTGTAACAATTCCAATAAGGATGGTAGTTTTGTTTTCGTTTGAGATACCACCGTTTTAATGGCTAATGTGGATGTTCTTTTTACCGATAAATAATCCACAATGGTTGGTTTATTTAATCGCACAAAACTAGGCACCTTCACCCCTTGAGTGGCAGACGTTAGAATCCGTTTATTGATACTAGGTAATTGACCTATAATTGCTTTCATTTCTTCTTCAAAACCATCTTCAAGCGATTTGTCAAACTCGTCCAATATCAATGTTTTGATGTTTGCTTTAGAAAAACGGTCAGCGTCAAAATGGTCCAGAATACGACCAGGCGTTCCTATTAATATGGAAGGCGAATGCTTGATTTCGATTTTATCCTTTGACATGGGTCTGCCTCCATACACCGCATTTACCTTAAACCCAGAACCCATATCTCTGGCTACCTGCTCTATCTGAATTGCCAATTCACGTGACGGCACAATGATGAGTACTTGGATTTCGGGATTATTTGGGTCCAATATATCTAATAATGGCAACAAGAAAGCTAATGTCTTGCCAGTCCCTGTTGGCGATAATAATACTGTATTGGTGGTTGATCCAATGACCGAGATGGCTTCCTTTTGCATTGGATGCAAGGTTTGGATATTTAATTTGTCTAAAATATCCTGTTGTTCTTTAATCTTGTTTGCCATCGTGTTGCGTTCGTTTATTTTCGGCAAAGGTAACGAGACTTATGAGGTAAATCTTGAAAATATTGAAGCGTTTCTCCGTTATGTCTTAGAATTGTGCACTGTTTGAAGATTATTTGACAGGATTTGCTTCGCTTAAACTTTGATTTGATTGTGTGGAAACTTACGATTTGTCTTCATCTCCCTAATAATTATGGCCATCCTGGCAATGAAGAATAAAAAAGGAAAAAATTCTAAACCCTTCCCTCCTGATTGAGGATATTTTGGTATAGAACGCCTATACTATTCAATTATTCACAAGTTTGAATTGTTTTTAAAAGGTATCCATGATTACCAATCATTTCCAGTGGTTTATAAATCATCTATACTTTCTCAAATACCAAACGGTAATGCTCCATAATCTCCTGTTCAAAACAAACTTTGTTAGGACTGATCTTGAATACAGCAACTTGATGTCTAAATTCAGTATCAGTAATGTATTTAGGAACCAGAGAAAGATAAAGCCAATACTTTTTAAAACTAAATGCCCTGAACTTTTTGCGCCATTGTGCGATAGTCTGAATATAATCAAGCCTTCCACTACTCTTTGAAATCAGTTTAAAGTGTGGCTCTGCATTACGGATCACCATTTCTGGTCCGTATGGTAACCAAGAACCAGGAAATTCTTTAATCATCAATGCCATGACATATGCTGCCGAGCCTTTTTTTGCATTGACATCAATATCTTGGAAGTCTATCATGTTCTTGCCAAAGGTCATTGTCTGCATGTAAAACCGACCACCTAGTGGTAACAGATTATAGAGGGTTTGAAAGAAATCCTTATAAATTTGTTCCTGATTCCCAGCTTTCCATTGTTCTATGGAACAGAAATGCTCCAATCCACCTATGCAGGTAATGGCATCAAACGAACCAAAATCTTCGGGCTTTATCGTACGACAATCCTTAACAATGACGTTCATCCCATTTTTTTGACAGGCTTCTGCTTGTCCTTCTGATAAGGTTAAGCCAGTACTGATCGCTCCTCGTTCGGTATTAATAAAGTGGATAAATGGTCCCCACCCACAGGCCATATCCAGCACTCTACTTCCTTTTTTTATATTTAGGCTGTCAGCAATGAAACTGTGTTTTCTTTTTTGTGCTGCTTCCAGTGACATTGAAAAATCACCATCATATTTGGCACCACTATAATCAGCCGATTCGCCCATACTCAAACGGAAGAGTTTGTCAATAGTCGTATAGGTAAAGTCTAGATCTTTTTTTTCTGCCATGTCAATATTAATTCGGAATTGAAAAAACCACCCGTTAAGATGGTTTTATTTTACTCTGAGAACATGGGTGTTAAACCAAACTTACTTTAACAGCGCTTAATCCTTTTTCACCTTGTTCAACTTCAAATTTTACTTTGTCATCTTCTCTAATGTCATCGATAAGATTTGTACTGTGCACAAAAATCTCTTCGTCTGAATCATTCATTTTAATAAAACCAAATCCTTTGGCATTGTTAAAAAATTTTACTGTTCCTTCTTTCATTACGTTTGTATTAGTATTCATTAATTTATTGATAAATCGTTTTATTTTTTTTATGATCATTTGTTCTTTTTTTTAATTAAAATTAGATGCTTACAGTTTGTTCTTTACCAAGCAATCTCAACATCTTAATATGATCTATTATGGCATGTCCAAAACTCTTTTTGACATTATAAGGCATGTTGAATTCTTTAGCAGTGTTTGCAACGATGTTGGTCAATTTTTTATAGTGGATGTGGCATACATCTGGCAATATATGGTGTTCTACTTGATAGTTTAGGCCCCCAACCAACCAAAATAACAGTTTACTTTTTGGCGAGAAGTTACTTGTTGTTTCTAACTGATGTCTATACCAATCATTTTTCATCTCTCCTTCTTCATTCGGAAGCGGAAACTCATTGACTGGCATAATGTGTGCTATTTGAAACACCGTACTCACTAAAAGCCCTGTAACAAAATGCATGCTTAAAAATGCCAGTAATATTATCCACCATGACAATGGAACGACCAGCATCGGAATGATAAGTGCATAGGTGTAATACAAGAGCTTCCAAGCAGTCATACCAATGAGCGCTTTTTCATATTCATGCTTCTTGTTCAAGAACCCCATGTCTTTATAGCGTTTTAACCGTACGAAATCCTTTGTTGTGATCCAAGAGATAGTTGATAGACCATAAAAGAACCAGATATATACATATTGAAATTGATGCAACCAATAATATTTAGCATTTGGTGAGAAACGAAGAAAAAACGGCGCATTGAGATCATCATCAGCATGATCTATATTGGTATAAGTATGGTGCAACAGATTATGCTGTATTTTCCATACCGTGGCATTGGCACCAATGAGATTAAAGGTATATCCTAATAATGTATTGACTATTTTATGTTTTGAATACGATCCATGAATGGCATCATGCATTACTCCCATCCCTATACCTGACATACCCAATCCGCAGATAAGATACGCCAAAAACAGCATGCCTGTCGTGGTAATAAAACCAGTGCTAAGCATGACCAATGGAACAAAAAACAAGGAAAGCATGATGATGGTTTTTATCACCATTGTTGGATTGGCATTTCTACTGATATTATTTGATTTGAAATACGCATTGACACGTTTTCTTAATGTTTTAGAAAAATCGCGGTTAAGTGCTTTTGAAAATGTTGGATGTTGTATACTCATATTTAATTTCGTTGATTGCTGCCACAACAAAATCAGAACTACCCATTGAGGAGTATTGAACTGCGGTGTATCCTATAGACAATCAATTATAATGAGTACTTTTTAAAGCATTCTTCACAAATAATATGACTATGACAGTGCGTTTGTTAACGTATAAAAGTAAGCGAAGGATTGATTAAAATTGAGAAAAGATTAAAAAATAAACGCTGACCAAATAGTTTTATCTTTCAAAGGTACGCTATCTACATAAAGTTCAGTCAAAAATTGTGTTAAAATGGTTATAGTCATTAATGTATTTATGTTGCGGAGAGAATATTTATTGAAATAAAAATAATGAATAAAAAATTTAAAAACTAATTTTCTGATAAAGATATTTAGGTTTAAAAATTTAAGAATGAGAAATTAATACCTAATTCGTTATAAAACGATATGAATTATATATTTATGAGCAGATGTGAATTACTATACAAAAATGCTTTTTGCAATCTTACTTTGACGGTAACTAGTCCTTTTAGACCTTGTTCAATATCAAATAAAACATCATCATCATCAGTAGCAGCAGCAGCATTTATGGAATCTAATAAATATGAGATACGGACAAAAATATCTTATCCTGTTTCCAACAGTTTTATTTTAAGTTGTCTGGACTTAAGTAGGCATATTAATTATTGTGATTAAATTATCAGGTGTCAAAAGTAAGGTCCGAAAACCCATTTTGAGTTACATCACAATACCATTAAGTTACATGTTTAAATTTTTTAAAAGTTGCGCAATGAGATAATTTTCGGGTGTTTTATTTTAATTATTCCAAACGAATGCTTTCAATCTCAAGCGAAAAAGATTCTTTCTTTTTATTTCCAATCAGAAAAGTAACTTCTTCCATTTGTTGACCATTATAATTTGGTCTGTCTAGTTTACGTCCTCTAAAGCTTGGATAGAAAGAATTAAAAGGAATGGAAATTGTTTCCCATTCCCCAGAAGTTTCAAACTCTTTAATGTATGAATATCGCTGTTCCTCTGACTCTTTTATTCGAAATTGATAACGCTTTCCATCTCCTTTTACCCTAATTTTTACAGACTCAAATTCGGACACGTCTTTCCTTTTGAAAGGATAGCGAACAGAAGTAAACCCTCCGTTATTCTCGGTGGTCACGAAACCTTCAAATAGTGCATGACTGTGCTTGTTTAAGGAGATTTGTCCTTTAGACAACCCGCCCATAACCCCGTCATTGACAATATACCAGTCTTTCACATTTTTTTCAGCTTCACAATCATAAATTACGGATATATTGTCTTGTGGGATCATACAGGCCAAAATCAGAAAAATAATTAGTTGCATTGATGGTTCATTTTAATCGGTACATGCTAAGCTTCACCACGAGCTGGATAATCCTTGTCCAATACAAATTC
>JAGXIE010000093.1 GCA_024635765.1 Flavobacteriaceae bacterium
AGTATGTATGCCAAAGCTTTTTTGGAAGATTTGAATTTTGATAGTGTGACGGTCGCTCCATATATGGGAAAGGATTCCGTTGAACCATTCTTGGCATTCAAAGGAAAGCATACCATTCTTTTGGCATTGACGTCCAATGAAGGTGCTTTCGATTTTCAGACCAAACGAATGAATCGAAATTTTCTATACAGGGAAGTTATTAAGACTTCTAAAACTTGGAAAAATTCTAAAAACTTAATGTATGTGGTTGGTGCAACTAAAGCCACTTATCTAAAGCAAATACGAAAACTGATTCCCGATAGTTTTTTGTTGGTTCCAGGAGTAGGAGCACAAGGAGGAAGCCTTCAAGAAGTTTGTAAATATGGAATGAGTAAAAATGTGGGATTATTAATCAATTCTTCGAGAGGTATCATCTATGCTTCAAACAAAGATGATTTTGCGCAAGCAGCAGCAAAAAAGGCTGAAGAACTTCAAAAGGAAATGGCAATAATCTTGAAGAAGCGGAAATAATTTTATTTTGCAAATGGACACTTCTAATTCATAATTCTTGTGACCATAGCTATAAATCATGAAAGATCAGCTGAATAGAATAATTCACTTAACAAAGTTGCCAGAACGAATTATATCACTTGTCCCTTCGCAAACTGAACTGTTATTCGATTTAGGGTTGGAGTCTTCTATTGTCGGCATAACCAAATTCTGTGTACATCCCGAACATTTCAAAAAGGGAAAAACAATTGTTGGCGGTACTAAAGATGTTCATTTTGACAAAATAAAAGCACTGCAACCAGACATCATTTTATGCAATAAGGAAGAGAATACATTCGAAATGATTCAAGAATTAGAAACAATTGCTCCAGTACATATCAGTAATATTTATACAGTTGAGGATTGTTTAGAATTGATAGAAATGTATGGAGGCCTATTTTCAAAAGAAGAGAAGGCCAGCGAAATTATTCAGAATATAAAATTTAAATATGCTGATTTCAAGAAGTTCATCAAAGACAAACCAACTATCAAGACAGCTTATTTTATTTGGAAATCACCATGGATGGTGGCTGCAAAGGGCACATTTATTGATGAAATGTTAAGACTTAATAAGTTCGAAAATTATTATAGGCATTTAGAAAGATATCCTGAAATTGATCTATCGGAAGAAATAAAAGAAAGTGCAGGATTAGTGTTGCTTTCAAGTGAGCCATTTCCATTCAAAGAAGCGCATAAGAAGTTATTGAAGCAATTTTTTCCTCAAGGAAATATCGTTTTGGTCGATGGTGAAGCGTTTTCTTGGTATGGCACAAGACTTCTCAAAGCATTCGATTATTTTAAATCGCTGCATCAAGATCGTTTGAGTTAGAATTTTTGAGATTAAAAATGACCTTTTTTACTTTTGAAGCTTCGTGATATAAAAAATCACTCAAACCAGCATCAGTCTGTATTAAATTATAGGCTTCCTCTATAAATCGAAGATAACTTTGTTCCAACTCTTTCAAGTTCAAAGCCTCGCTCAAACCGAGTTTTATTTTTCCAACTTTGCAAAAATGTGTATTCATGACTAATCCGTTTTAAATTATATATACGAAGTAGCAGTACCTATTAGATTTGAAGCTATATTAAATAAATGATAATAAATTATTTAGGCACTTGCTGCAAGGTTTCTCGATTTAAAAATCGCAATCTGTTCAGTTTATAGAGAAGTTTATAAGCTTTGTATTCAGATAAGTCACTCAAGGCTGAATCGGTCTGGCGAAAATTGTAAGCTTGTTCAGCCAATTGCTTATAGCGATCTTGTAGCTTCAATTGAAGTTCATTGATTTCAGAAACTGTTTTCATCAGAGGGTGTGGTTATATTAATCATTATTTTCAACTGGTGGCATTTCATATATGCTGCTGTCTTACATTACATCCATAGCCATTCCTAAATCAGTTTTGCCACTTTATTAAAATAAATATATCTAAAATATTACTATTGAGCAAGTTAAATTTTGATATAAGTTAATTTAAATACTATATAAGAACAAAAAAAAAATCGGCCCGAAGTTTATGACCGATTTTAAACTAACTTTTGCTAACCCAAATTAAAGATAATTGTCGCCTTTATTTTAGAAGTACAAAGATCAGTTATTATTTAAAATCTAATGTTATGTTAATATTAGCTTTTGATTACCAATCCTTTAATAACTTTAAAATAATTCAATCAATTACAATGAGGTCTATACTATTTATTTTGTCTTTAGTTCTTATCCCGAATCTGAATGCTCAAACCAATTCCTGCAATTGTTGTACTGAAAAACATGAAGAATTTGACTTTTGGATAGGTGAGTGGACCGTTACTAATCCAAAAGGGATAGTAGCTGGTTCAAACCGTATCGAAAAAGTTCAGGATAACTGTGTGCTTCAAGAGAATTGGACAAGTGCCAAAGGAAATTTCACAGGAACAAGCAACAACTTCTACAATTCCAAAGCCAAGCAATGGGAGCAACTCTGGATCGATAACCAAGGTCAAAGTCTCCATCTCAAAGGAAACCGGGTTGGTAATCAAATGATTTTACAATCGGATGAAGCGATGAATAAAGAAGGGAAACCTTATATCCATCGTATCACTTGGACAAAAAATGATGATGGAACGGTTCGTCAATATTGGGAAACTATTACTAATGGCAAAGAAGTAATTGTTGCCTTTGATGGTTTGTACAAAAAAACCGAATAGTTTTCTATTCGGTTTATATTTTGAAATTCAACAAGGTCTTAATCTTGTAAAACAAATACTCTTCTCAACAAATCGGTTGTTCTTGAAGATACTTTTGTTCGTATCTCTTTCTCTTCAACTGCAATCATTGTGTACACACCTTTTAAAGCTTCACTTGTAACGTAATCAGTTAAATCTGGATTCACATCATTTGTAAATGGGATTGCATTGTATCTATTGATGAGGTTCGACCAAATTTCATCAGCACCAACTTTAGAGAATGAGTTATTGATTACGGGATGAAATTTATCATACAGAGAAGCTTGCGTTTTATTTGTCAAATATTGAGTTGCTGCATTATCAGAACCTAAAAGAATATTCTTGGCATCAGTGAATGTGATGTCCTTTACGGCATTCACAAAAATAGGTGTTGCTTCTTTCACGGCATCTTCTGCAGCTCTATTTAAAGCTTTCAAACCTTCATCAGCCAGATTTCCCAAACCGATATCTCGCAATCCTTTATCCACTTTTTGAAGTTCAGCAGGTAACAAAATCTTAACCAATTCATTTTTATAAAATCCGTCAGTCTGGGTTAGTTTGGTGACTTGCTTGTCTATTCCAAAATCTAGGGCTTGTCGTAATCCAGCAGCAATATCAGCATTGCTCAAGACACCACCACCTTGCGGTAGGGAATCCACAACACCTTGCAGTTCGGCGCAAGAGGTGAGGGTGAAAATAGTAAACAAAGCAATCAGTGATTTTTTCATAGGTTTCAGATTTTAAAGATTTCAAAAATAATTCAAAAGGATTAGATAAACCGTTTTTAAATAGGTTATTGCTATTAAAATGTCTGCATTCGGTTCATACTTTTGTAGGTGAAGCATTTATAGTGCCACGTATCAAAATTTATTAAACATTTCAAAATAAAATGCTCCTTTCCTTCAGGACGTGGGGCTCTTGCAGTGCTAAAGTATTCTCAATATTGCTTCACTTCTTTTATAAAATCCGTAAATTTGTATCACTTTTTAATAGAATTATTACAGATGACACAAGCAGAACCTTACAAGCCAAAACATAAAGTGCGAATTGTTACCGCAGCCTCTCTTTTTGATGGGCATGATGCCGCTATCAATATTATGCGTCGCATCATCCAATCGACAGGTGTGGAGGTAATTCATCTTGGACACGATAGAAGTGTGGAAGAAGTTGTTAATACCGCTATTCAAGAAGACGCCAATGCTATTGCGTTGACCTCGTATCAAGGTGGCCATAATGAGTATTTCAAATATATGTATGACCTGCTAAAAGAAAAAGGTGCAGGACATATCAAGATTTTTGGTGGTGGTGGCGGAGTCATTCTTCCTGAAGAAATCAAGGAATTGATGGACTATGGGATTACCCGAATCTATTCGCCTGATGATGGGCGGGAACTTGGGCTTCAGGGCATGATTAATGATTTGGTAGAACAATCTGATTTCGCCATTGGTGATTCTTTGAATGGTGAAGCAGAACACTTAAAAAATAAAAACCCAAAAGATATCGCGCGCGTGATTTCTTCGGCAGAGAACTTTCCGGAGATTGCAAAAGATGCCTTGAATAAAATACACGAGAAAAATAAAACCTCACAAACACCTGTGCTTGGTATTACTGGGACAGGCGGTGCTGGAAAATCGTCTTTGGTGGATGAATTAGTGCGCCGTTTCTTAATTGACTTTCCAGAGAAAACAGTTGGATTGGTGTCAGTGGACCCTTCGAAGCGTAAAACTGGTGGTGCTTTGTTGGGTGACAGAATCCGGATGAATGCCATCAATAATCCTCGTGTGTATATGCGAAGTTTGGCGACACGTCAGTCTAATTTGGCCCTGTCTAAATACGTTCATGAAGCTATTGAAGTATTGAAAGCTGCCGAATACGATTTAATCATCATAGAAACCTCTGGTATTGGGCAGTCCGACACCGAAATTATCGAACATTCTGATGTATCTCTTTATGTGATGACCCCAGAATTCGGAGCAGCTACCCAATTGGAGAAAATCGATATGCTTGATTTTGCCGATTTGGTGGCCATCAATAAATTTGATAAACGTGGCTCTCTCGATGCATTGCGTGATGTGAAGAAGCAATACATGCGCAATAACAATCTTTGGGAAACTCCACAAGATAAGTTGCCAGTATTCGGTACGATTGCCTCGCAATTCAACGACCCTGGCATGAACACGCTTTACAAAGCGGTCATGGACAAAATCGTTGAGAAGACCAAGACCGATTTAATATCGACCTTTGAGATTTCCGATGAAATGAGTGAGAAGATTTTTGTCATTCCACCATCACGAACACGCTATTTATCTGAGATTGCTGAAACAAATCGATTGTATGACAAAACTGCTGATGAGCAAGTTGAAGTAGCGCAAAAGCTGTATGGTATTTACAAGACATTAGAATCTGTGGTTGGAACGACTCCAACTATAGATAAGACTGGGATTGATTCTGCTTCTCTTGAATCAAAAGAGAACAACGACTTTATCAAATTGTTGGTTGGAGAATTTGACCGTGTGAAACTCAATTTGGACCCATATAATTGGGAAGTGATTACAGGTTGGGACGAAAAAGTCAACCGTTATAAAAATCCTATTTATTCCTTTAAGGTTCGGAATAATGAAATCAAAATAGAAACACATTCTGAGTCGCTTTCGCATACCCAAATCCCGAAAGTGGCGCTTCCGAAGTATCAAGCTTGGGGCGATATTTTGAGATGGACTTTACAGGAGAATGTACCAGGAGAATTTCCTTATACAGCAGGCCTCTATCCATTCAAAAGAACAGGGGAAGACCCAGCTCGTATGTTTGCGGGTGAAGGTGGGCCAGAACGTACCAACCGTCGTTTTCACTATGTGAGTATGGGATTGCCCGCCAAACGCTTATCGACTGCTTTTGATAGTGTGACGCTTTACGGAAACGACCCAGATTTGCGACCAGATATTTATGGAAAGATTGGAAATGCTGGAGTGAGCATCTGTTGTTTGGACGATGCGAAGAAGTTGTATTCCGGATTTGACTTGGCAAATGTCTTGACTTCCGTCAGTATGACCATAAATGGGCCAGCACCAATGTTGCTCGGCTTTTTTATGAATGCAGCTATTGACCAACAATGTGAGATTTTTATTAAAGAAAATGGTCTAGAAAAAGAGGTTGAAGCTAAAATAGCTAAACTTTATAAAGACAAAATACGGCCAAAATACAATGGAGAATTACCTATTGGAAATGATGGTTTGGGTTTGATGTTACTCGGTGTTACAGGTGACCAAGTCTTACCAAAAGATATTTATCACGATATTAAAACCAAAACAATTACGCAAGTTAGAGGTACGGTGCAGGCAGATATTTTGAAGGAAGATCAAGCACAGAATACCTGTATTTTTTCCACGGAGTTTGCCCTACGTTTGATGGGTGATGTGCAGGAGTATTTTATTGAGAACAACGTGCGTAACTTCTATTCTGTGTCTATCTCTGGTTATCATATTGCGGAGGCTGGGGCTAACCCAATTACACAATTGGCATTGACCTTATCGAATGGATTTACCTATGTGGAATATTATCTGTCTCGTGGAATGGATATCAATAAGTTTGGACCGAATTTGTCATTCTTTTTCTCGAATGGAATTGACCCAGAATATGCCGTAATCGGTCGTGTGGCGCGTAAGATTTGGTCGAAAGCAATGAAAAATAAATATGGTGCCAATGAACGTGCTCAAATGCTGAAATACCACATCCAGACATCTGGGCGTAGTTTGCATGCGCAGGAAATCGATTTTAATGATATTCGTACGACGCTTCAGGCCTTGTATGCCATATATGATAACTGCAACTCCCTCCATACGAATGCGTATGACGAAGCGATTACCACGCCTACCGAAGAATCCGTACGACGTGCTATGGCGATTCAGTTGATTATCAATAAGGAGTTGGGCTTGGCGAAGAACGAGAACCCAATTCAGGGGGCGTTTATTATTGAAGAGCTGACGGATTTAGTGGAAGAGGCTGTACTTTTGGAATTTGATAGAATTACCGAACGTGGTGGTGTGCTTGGTGCAATGGAAACGATGTACCAACGAAGCAAGATACAGGAAGAGAGTTTGTATTACGAAACCTTGAAACATAATGGCGAATTCCCGATTATTGGTGTAAATACCTTTTTGAGCAGTACTGGCTCACCGACAATACAACCGAAAGAAGTGATACGAGCTACAGAAGCCGAAAAGCAATTTCAAATTGAGACGTTGAAGCACCTTCATGATGTCCATGATACGAAGGATTTATTAAAAGACTTACAACATGCCGCTATACACAACGAGAATATCTTTGCTTCCTTGATGGACGTTTGTAAAGTGTGCTCGCTTGGGGAGATTACCGATGCACTGTTTGAGGTAGGAGGGCAGTATAGGAGGAATATGTAAGCAGCGAACCAAGTTTTTCTTTTCGCAAAACTTGCGTGAGTCTCTTATCCCAAGCCTGTCGAGGGATTTCATCATAAGAATCTAAATTTTTATACAACCACAGAATTTCATCCCATAAATCGAAGATGATCAATTTCTAGAATTGAGTTATCGGCTTAATAATTTCTGGCACTTTAGTACTTATAATGGAAGGGTCGGTAACCAAACCACTTATGATGGGATTATTGTGGATATAATCAATCTTTTGATTGATGGCTTTATCGCTGCAAAGCTCTATTGGCTGGTTATGGTGTTGCCTAAATTTGAATTGATTGACATTGCCTGATTTCTATCTTGCACACTCTAATATCCACGTTAGCCATTCTTATCTGCTTTCTTATGAGTTGTTTGCAATAGCTTCAATGATTTTTTAGAAGTAATTTTTTGCATTTCAGAATTATGATGTCCTACAGAATTTACGACAGGTTTTATTCATAATTCAACAACTTAATAGCTTCCATTTGATTTTAAATATCTCTCAAGAAAACATTTGTGTGAAGAACCAATCATTGCAATGATTCTTTCTTCTGGTTGTCGAGCCACCACATCTAAAATATTGGCTGTTATCCGGAGATTACGCATTTCCCACAATGAAAACCTGGTTCGGGCTGAACCTAATAGGAAATTTGTTTCTTACCAGATTTTACATTGAGCATTATAATCTTGAGTCATGTATTCTTTACTATTGATAAAGGAATAAAGGTTTGAAAAGTCTTTGGTGTTTATGCCTTGTTCGGAAAGTGAATCAATTTTGAGATATAATGGTAGTTTCGACATAGCAGTACTTAATTTTCCACTGTGTTTTTTCACATCCTTTTTGAAACCGCGATAGTATTTCATTAAACGGCTTCATCTTGAAAATCATTAATGGATTCTATTTTATTCTGTTTGGAAAACACAGAACGTTACTCTACTTACTTGAGCGTTAGCCTATCAGAAAAAAAGCATGGGTTATGTTAAAGAAAGTCCGTTGGCCATCAAGAGATCTGCTGGTGTCTTACGGGGAAAAACAGATAGGCTAGATGCAGGAATGATCGCAAGGTATGCCTGGCTGCATAAATAAGAGCTTTTTTTCAGTAGTCCGAAGAAACAAGACCAAGAACTGAGACGGCTTTAGTCCTTTAGGGAGCCTCTCGGAAAGCCCGTAATAGCTATGTTTTACATATGTTGTTGAGCCTTCGTTGTTTTTTATTTTATCAGTTTATGAAACTGTTCTATTTTACTTTGATTTCCAAGTATATAAATTAAATCTCCTTGTTTTAATTTTTCCTCTGGTTGGATGCTTTTCAACATTTCATTTTTTCTCTTGATGCCCAAGATATTTATTCCATATTCTGCTCTTAGATTCAATTCTTTTAGGGGTTTTCCTAAAAACATAGTTGTATCTGCATTCATTCGTAAACAGGTAATGTTGAAATCTGCCAATTCACTTGGACGATAGGTTTTAGGTCGTTTCAATTCACCTTTAAATAATTGGTAATTATCAGCTCTGATCTTCTCGATAAACCGGTCAATATCATCTTCGGGAACAAGAAAGTTTTGAAGAACATTACTAAATATTTGTACGGAAGTTTCAAACTCTTCGGGAATTACTTCGTCAGCACCTAGAGCAATCAATTCAGATGTTTCTTTAACGTATCTTGTGCGCACAACCAAATAGATGGAATCAGAATGCGAACGAATATTTTTAATAATCCTTTGGGTGGCAAATTTGTCTGATATAGCAATTACTGCCACTCTGGCATTTGAAAGATGTACGGTTTCAAGAATATGGTCTTGAGTAGCATCACCAAAAAGAATAGGAACACCATTTGCTTTCTCAAGTTTGACCGTTTCAGCATTCATCTCTATAACAACGTACGGAATGTTACTTGCTGCTGCCGCTTTGGCCAAATTACTTCCATTTACACCATATCCTATAATTACTAAATGATTGTCCAACTTATGATCGATAAATTCTGGTTTATCTTTTACTGAAACCAATGTACGATTAAGTCCTAACTTTTTAGAAACCCCTAAAAATCTGTCCACAATATTCTCTGAAAAGATGATAACAAATGGGGTTAGTATCATTGACACAATTGAAACGGATAAAAAATATTGGTTGGTTATAGTAGTTAGTAAATTGTATTCTATACCCACTTTTGAGAGAATAAATGCAAATTCTCCAACTTGAAAAAGCGATAATCCCGTTAAGAGAACTGTTCGAGTTGGATATTTGAGCACAGCAACTGCTACTGCGGCAACAGCTGATTTCAAAATAAATACAACAATGACTAAAAGTAAGATGAAAGGAATGTTATTTAGAAAAAACTGCAAATCAAGTAACATACCTACAGAAACGAAAAAAAAGCTTGTAAAAAGTTCTCGAAAAGGAAGAATAATACTCGTTGCTTGATGACTGTATTCTGATTCAGAAACGATTAACCCTGCAATAAAAGCTCCTAATGCTAATGAAAGCCCTGCTTCAGATGTGAGAAAAGCAACAGCAAAACAAAGGGTGATAGTGACCAATAAAAAAAGCTCTTTGCTATTGGTTTTTGCCACTGAGTGCATCAAGCGTGGCACAACATATCGTGCACTAACAAAGGTGATTGTAAGGACAATAATAGATTTTATAAGTAACGACAGAATACTTAATACAAGATTTGTTGATTCGCCTGCCATCATTGGGGTAACGAGCATCATTGGCACTACAATAAGATCCTGAAAGATTAAAATAGCCAATGCATTTCTTGCGTGAGGCGCAGTAATTTGTTGTCTATCTTGTAAGGTTTTTAATACTATTGCTGTGCTTGAAAGAGAAAAAAGAAAACCAACAAAAACTGACTCACTCCAAGAATTACCTAAAAAGTAATAAACAAGACAGGCAATGAGAATCGTGAGGCCTACTTGTAATGAACCGCCAATAAAAACGGTCTTTTTAATAGAAATTAATTGCTTTATAGACAATTCCATACCAATTACAAATAGCAAGAGAATAACTCCAATTTCTGATAGAATTTCTACTTGGTCTACTGCATTAATAAGACTAAAACCATAAGGTCCAATTATTACACCTGTCAGGAGAAAGCCAATTATTGAAGGAAGTTTGAGCTTTTGTAGAGCAAAAACAATAACGACCGAAAAACCTAAAAGGATGAGGATGTCTTGTAGTAAAGGCAAATGCATTAGACTTTCTTATGTTTTTGTTTTTTTAATTCTTTCTCCATTATGCTCTCTTTTGTCCATAAAATTGAAACAGCTTACAATAG
>JAGXIE010000094.1 GCA_024635765.1 Flavobacteriaceae bacterium
CCAAATTGTATAAAAATTGGATGGAATTATGCAAATGGAATTAAATTCTTACTATTAATTTTATGGTAGTCTAAAGGCTAAATTAATATGAATTATAATGAGTAATCAATAACATTAGAAATTATGAAAACATCAATAATCCGTTTAACGATAGTCTGTCTTTTCACATTGATTAGCTGTAAACAAGATATAGATGGAAACACAACGATGCATCACGATGGAAGTTTTCATTACTGGGGAATGCATGCAGTATGGTGGTTTTTTGCACTTTTTATTGTTATAGTTTTGATTGTATTTATTTTCAATTTCAAAAAACGAAAATGACACAAAAAAATATGTCGTTACCCAAAATGCACTTATGATACATTGGAACATAATTCGATAATAAGCATAACTTGGGTAATGAAAACAGAATAAATAAATAGTAATCTAAAAATTAAATATTATGAGAACATTAGTAATGATTTTATCAGTAGTAGGGTTAATAACATTAAATAGTTGTAACCAAGAACCAGATGTTCAAGCAATGCTTGAAACTTCAGAAACAAGAAATGAGATTATTGAAACAATTGCCAATAATCCCGATTATATGAATGATTTTATGGAGAATATGCAAGGCAATAACCAAGCAATGCAAATGATGCAAGGAAACAGAGGAATGATGAATATGATGATGAAGGGCGGAGGCATGAATATGATGAATGACAGTGTAATGTCAATGAATATGATGCACGCAATGATGAAAGATGGAAAAATGATGAATCATATGATGCAAATGATGCATAATGAGGGGATGATGAGTGAAGATTGTATGAAGTCCAGCATGCTAATGATGAATGAAAAAGACATGAATGGAATGGCAGACCATCACGAGTAATAAAATTAAGAAAACATGATGTATTTATGGATTATTCCATTTCTACTTGTGCTATGGGTAATTTGGTATTTCAGAAAGGGAAAATAGTTTGAACTATAGGAACATACTAACGAATTTTTGTAAAAATTCGAAAATATGTAAACTATAATGAATAATTAATTCGGATTGTTGCAAAACCAGAAAGATAAATTTTTGTTTGAGAGCCAAATTATTACAGTTTCCGATTATGTAAGTATAATCAAATTATGTATCTAAACGAGCTGATTTTCTATTGGCTAGTATTTAAATCACCATACAAATGAAAAATTTTGATACCCTTTCAGAAGCAATAAGTAGTTTACAATTAAATGGCTATACTTATGATTTTAACCTTAAACCGAATTGTTTAGAATCTCCTTCGTTAAAGCTGAAACTACACCCTGAAGATTTTGAGGTAGATGAGATATATCGCTTCGAAGGAATGAGCAGTACAGACGATAATAGTGTTCTTTATGCCATTCATTCCAAAAAAGGAGTAAAAGGTTTATTGGTAGATGCCTATGGTGTTTATGCCGAGAATATTTCGGAAGCCATGCGAAAAAAACTAAAATGAGATGAAACACACATATCACATACACGGAATGACTTGCAATGGCTGTAGAAGCCATGTGGAGAGTATACTTTCAAAAGTTGAAGGTGTCACATCGGCTACGGTAGATTTGCAAAAATCGGAAGCAACGATTCAAATGGAAAATCATATTCCTATTGAAACATTTCAGGAAGCTTTAAAAAATGATGGTGGTCGTTACAGTATTCACAAGACTGGTGAACATCATCATGCATCTGAAAAAAAACAAGAACCACCAAAAGGTCAAGGCAATGGCACTTTTTATTGCCCAATGCATTGCGAAGGCGATAAAACCTACGATAAACCTGGCGATTGTCCTGTCTGTGGCATGGATTTGGTGGAAGAGCAAACCCAGTTAAAATCGTCAGGCATCCAATATACATGCCCAATGCATCCCGAAATTATACGCGATCAGCCTGGTGATTGCCCAATCTGCGGTATGGATTTGGTCCCGATGGAACCAAGCCTTTCAGCCGAAGAAAAAAATTACCAAAAATTATCCAAAAAATTCTGGATTGCGGCGGCATTTACATTGCCGATATTTCTGATTGCCATGTCCGAAATGATTCCAAACAATCCTTTATATGATATGCTTCCGTTAAAAACATGGAATTGGATTCAGTTTGCTCTTTCTATTCCAGTCGTGTTCTATGCGACTTGGATGTTCTTTGAACGTGCTTACCGCAGCATCAAAACCTGGAATCTAAATATGTTCACGCTTATCGGAATTGGAGCTGGTGTCGCGTGGCTTTTCAGTGTTTTCGGAATGCTTTTTCCAGATGTGTTTCCGGCGCAATTTAAAACTGAAGCAGGAACAGTCCATGTCTATTTTGAAGCCGCAACGGTTATTTTGACCTTGGTATTAATGGGTCAATTATTGGAAGCTAGAGCGCACAGTAAAACCAATAATGCAGTTAAGGAATTGCTGAAATTGGCACCCAATGAAGCCGTGAGAGTGATAGATGGGCAAGAAGAAACCATCGCCATCGATGACATTAATATAGGAGATGTACTACGTGTGAAACCCGGTGATAAAATTCCAGTTGACGGTGTCATCAGCGAAGGTCATACTTCTGTCGATGAATCCATGATTACAGGGGAGCCGATTCCGGTGGATAAACAGGAAGGCGACAAGGTGAGCAGTGGAACCATCAATGGTCAACAATCATTTTTGATGACGGCAGAAAAAGTAGGTTCTGATACCTTACTTTCCCAAATTATAGAAATGGTGAACAAGGCTAGTCGAAGTCAAGCACCAATTCAAAAATTAGCAGACCGTATTTCTGGCTATTTTGTACCAGTAGTTGTGCTTATTTCTATAATCACTTTCATCGCCTGGGCTATTTTTGGTCCAGAACCTAAATATGTGTATGCGTTGGTTAATGCCATCGCCGTATTGATTATTGCATGTCCGTGTGCATTGGGATTAGCAACTCCAATGTCTGTGATGGTCGGCGTCGGCAAAGGTGCCCAAAATGGTGTATTGATTAAAAATGCCGAGGCTCTTGAAAAAATGGATAAAATAGATACCCTTATCATCGATAAAACAGGGACCATCACGGAAGGTCGACCATCCGTAGAGAAAATAGGAGCGACACAAGAAGGTTTTACTGAAAAAGACGTGCTTCAGTATATTGTTTCGCTCAATCAGTTAAGTGAACACCCGTTAGCTGAAGCGACTGTAAAATATGGTAAGGAACAAAAATCAGAAATGCTAAAAGCCACTGATTTTAATTCAGTAACCGGAAAAGGTGTGACGGGAATGGTCAATGGCAAAAAAGTGGCTTTAGGTAATGAGAGGATGATGGAAGAGGTTAAGGCATCATTATCAGACCAATTGATAAAAGAAGTTACAGAACAGCAAAAATTGGGCAAAACAGTTCCAATGTTAGCTGTTGACGGAACAGGAATTGGTTATGTGGTCATCAGCGATAAAATAAAAGAATCCAGCAAAAAAGCCATTGAAGAACTGCAATCACATGGCGTCAAAGTGATTATGCTCACTGGTGATAATCATGATACTGCAAAAGCCGTAGCCGAAACTTTGAATCTCGCCGATTTTAAAGCCGAAATGCTTCCCCAAGATAAATTAAACGTAGTGGAACGTTTACAAAACGAGGGCAAAAAAGTCGCCATGGCAGGCGATGGCATCAACGATGCGCCAGCATTGGCCAAAAGTGATGTTGGTATCGCTATGGGAACAGGTACCGATGTTGCAATTGAGAGCGCTTCAATCACTTTGGTAAAAGGCGATTTGCATGGCATTGTCAAAGCTCGGAATTTAAGTGTCAAGGTGATGAAAAACATCAAACAAAATCTGTTTTTTGCACTGATATATAACACCCTTGGTGTGCCTATTGCTGCGGGAGTTTTATTTCCGTTTTTTGGAATATTATTGTCACCAATGATTGCAGCATTAGCGATGAGTTTCAGTTCGGTGTCAGTGATTATGAATGCTTTACGATTAAGATCGGCTAAATTATAAATTAACTATTAGTACAAAATCTAACAAAATGGAACATACTAAAGGCCAATCAAAACATGGCAATTACACCAAATTCGCATTAATGCTTGCGGCATCTTTTGTTGCAATGTACATCACCATGTACTTAAATACCTATGCCATCGACCATGTGTATTTCAGTTTAACACGGTTTTATATGACCTGTTTGGGTATTTCAGCAATGGCAGTCATTATGTGGTTTTTTATGCGAAACATGTATAAAAATAAAACTAAAAACATCTCTATTATTGTTGGTAGCTTTGTGCTATTTGTTAGCGCATTAGGTTTGGTTAGGGCGCAAAAACCAATTATAGGCGATGTGCTTTGGATGCGCGCCATGATTCCTCACCATTCCATTGCCATTCTAACCAGTGAAAGAGCAGATATTCAAGACCCAGAAGTCAAAAAACTGGCAGAAGATATTATCGAAGCACAACGAAAAGAAATTGAGCAAATGAAATCAATGATAAATCGTTTAGAGAATGAGAAATAGTTTCTGGGCGCTCGAGCGGGCTTTACGCTGTATCTTTTTATGTTCAAAAAAAGAACAAAAAAAGGATGTCGCTGCAATCCCTAGCGCAAAAGCACAAATTATATGGCAAGATATCACTGATGAAGAAAAGTTTCTTGTAGATTTTAAATAAATTAAAAAAGATGAAAAATTATATCGTTTATATCATATTAGTAGCTGTAGGAGTTCTGTTGGGCTGGCTCTTTTTTGGTGATACTTCAAATAAAGTAACAGAACACAATCACGAAGCAGTAACAGAAATTAATCAAATGTGGACCTGCTCAATGCATCCACAAATTATGCAGCCCGAACCTGGCGATTGCCCTATTTGTGGCATGGAGCTAATTCCTGCAGAAAGTGGAGCAGATGGTTTGTTAGCAGACCAATTCAAGCTAACAGAAAACGCAATGGCATTGGCTAATATCCAAACGACAATAGTAGGCAAAGGCATGGTAGAAGATAATGTTATTAAACTATCTGGTAAGATTACTGAAAATGAAGAAGCTAACACTGTACAAGTTAGTTATTTTTCCGGAAGACTAGAAAGACTGAATGTGAGTTTTACAGGTGAGAAAGTAAATAAAAGCCAATTATTGGCAACCATTTATTCACCTGAATTATATGCAGCACAACAAGAACTCATCACAGCAGCAACTTTAAAAGAATCACAACCAGCACTATACAAAGCGGTTCGCAACAAACTAAAACTCTGGAAACTTTCTGACAGTCAAATTAATCAAATTGAAACATCTGGTAAGGTAAAAGAGAATTTTCCTGTGTATGCAACTGTTTCTGGTACTGTAACCGAAAAATTGGTCGCAGAAGGTGATTATGTTAAACAAGGCCAACCGTTGCTTAAAATTGCAAATCTTAATACCGTTTGGGCAAATTTTGATGTGTACGAAAATCAAATCGACCGCTTTAAAAAAGGACAAGAAGTCATCGTAACGACAAACGCATATCCTAATAAAGAGTTTAAAGGTAAAGTGGATTTTATAGATCCAATTTTAGATACCAAAACACGCACCGTAACCTTACGAGTCGTGTTAAATAATCAAAACGATGTGTTTAAACCAGGAATGTTTGTGCAAGCAAAAATTGAAGGTGCCTTGGTTGATTCTAAAGATGTTTTAACCATTCCGTCGTCAGCTGTATTATGGACAGGAGAACGCTCTTTAGTCTATTTAAAAACGGATCCTGACCAACCTGTTTTTGAAATGCAAGAGGTCGTATTGGGAAATCAGTTGGGTGATGAGTACGAAGTTTTGGAAGGTGTGTTCATCGGCAATGAAATAGTCACAAATGGCACATTTACTGTAGATGCCGCAGCACAGTTACAAGGAAAGAAAAGTATGATGAATACCAAAGGAGGTAAAACAATGACTGGCCATGAGGGACACACAGATAATGAATCGAATACCTTGGTTACGAGCGGCAGTGATTTAAATATGAATAAACGGATGAAAGTATCAAAGGACTTTCAAAATCAAATGAAAGCAGTTTTTTCAAATTATATAGCATTAAAAGACGCATTGGTTAAAGATGATTCAAAAAATGTGGTAGGGTCATCGAAAGGGCTATTAGATAAGTTGTTTAAAGTTGATATGAAACTACTTACGGAAAAAGATGCCCATAAGCAATGGATGTCTTTAGAAAAGGAACTAAAAAAATCAGCAACTTCAATATCAAAAACTTCTAATATAAAAGAGCAACGCAATCATTTCAAAAATCTGTCCACCCATTTAATTAATGCTGTTCAGCTATTTGGTGTCAATGAAAAAGTCTATGTGGAGTTCTGTCCGATGGCAGATAACAACGAGGGTGCATACTGGTTGAGCAAACAAGAGAAAGTAATCAATCCCTATTTTGGCGATGCAATGCTCACCTGTGGAGAAGTAAAACAAGTAATAGAATAATAACAATTAAACTTTAAACAGTGAAGAGAGTAATTTTAAGTTTAGCAATTGAAAGGAAGCTTCTAATCTTGTAGTCATACTCTCAATCCATTCAAACTGTGGTAGACCTTTA
>JAGXIE010000095.1 GCA_024635765.1 Flavobacteriaceae bacterium
ACCTCAACTTGGATTGAATCCGTAAAAAATGTTTTATTGCCAATAATGATTTTTTGTCTTGGAATGGTATAAGCTCCGGAATCAAATTGAGTTAATCCATATTTCTTGATGAGCTTGTAAGATGCGTTATTCTTTGTAGTGTCGATTTTATAAGACTCAATCATTTCCAATGGGGCGAATGTTTGCCCTTCAGGAAATACTACCATATCGGTTGTATCAGCTTCTACTTGAATTTTATAAGTGATTTGCGCTCCAATTTTGATTTTTGTCGAATCGATGGAGGAGGAAACTTGAGCATTTGAGACAAAAGAAAATAGAATAAAGAAAATAGACCAAAAACCAGAAGCATAGAGCTTGAAGCTTGAAGTTTTGTTATTCGCATGTTGTAAATCGTGCATCATAAATTCTTATGCTCTTCTTTTAAAATATCCCAATAATTTTTTGACATAGCTTTCATCCACGCGACAATCTATCGAGCCTGCACCAGTTTTTGAAAAGCTATCTCTGTAATACTCCACTTTTTCATTATAATATTTGGAATAATTCGTTCTCACCTTTTTTGAAGACGTATTTACAAGTATTGTTTCTTCCGACTCTTCGTCGTACATTTGAACCATTCCAAGACTAGGGATTTCTTCCTCTCTCTTATCATATACCCTAATCCCTGTTATATCATGTTTCCTAGAAACGATTTTGAGCGTTTGTTTATAATCATCTACTATAAAATCAGAAAGAACAAATACAATCGCTTTCTTCTTCATAACATTAGACATAAATTTTAATGCTCCGGCGAGATTGGTTTTTTTGCTTTTAGGTTTAAACTCAATCAATTCGCGAATAATACGAAGTACATGAAAGCGTCCTTTTTTTGGTGGAATGTAGAGTTCGATTTCATCCGTAAATAGAATCAAACCGATTTTATCATTGTTTTGAGTTGCGGAAAAAGCTAGAGTTGCAGCAATTTCTGTTATAATCTCGTTTTTAAATTGGTCTTCCGTACCAAACCTTTCTGAACCAGAAATATCTACCATCAACATCATGGTCAATTCTCGTTCTTCCTCAAAGACTTTTACGAAAGGCTCATTGTACCGAGCAGTTACATTCCAGTCGATATTACGTACATCATCACCAAATTGATATTCTCTAACTTCACTAAAAGTCATTCCCCGTCCCTTGAAGGTCGAATGGTATTCGCCACCAAAAATATGATCAGACAACCGACGTGTCTTAATCTCTATCTTGCGTACTTTTTTTAAAAGTTCTTTAGTATCCATTCTTTAAGTCTGCAGTTTGCTGTCTTCAGTTGGTTATGAGTGAATTTGTGATTGAACGCAGCCAGTTTTAAGGTACTTCTATTTCGTTGACAATTTTGTTGATGATGTCTACAGATGTGACGTTTTCTGCTTCCGCCTCGTAAGTAATACCTATTCTGTGTCTCAAAACATCGTGCACAACAGCACGAACATCTTCGGGAATCACATAACCGCGACGCTTTATAAAGGCGTAACATTTTGCAGCCATAGCCAAGTTGATACTTCCACGAGGAGAAGCCCCGAAAGAAATCAACGGTTTAATATCGGCAAGTTTATATTTTTCTGGATAACGTGTTGCGAAAATAATATCGAGTATGTATTTTTCGATTTTTTCGTCCATGTATACTTCTCTTACAGCTTGTTGTGCTCTTAAGATAGTCTCTATGGATATAACTGCATTTATCTTTTCAAAAGCGCCCTTAAGGTTTGCCCTCATAATCAGTTGCTCTTCGGCTTGTTTTGGATAATCTATCACCGTTTTCAACATAAAACGGTCTACTTGGGCTTCAGGTAAAGGATAGGTTCCTTCCTGCTCTATTGGGTTTTGAGTTGCCATCACCAAGAATGGTCTGTCCAACTTAAAGGTCTCATCTCCAATAGTCACTTGTTTTTCCTGCATAGCTTCCAGCAAAGCCGATTGGACTTTTGCCGGAGCACGATTAATCTCATCTGCCAACACAAAATTGGCAAAAATTGGTCCTTTCTTGATTGAGAAGTCATTGATTTTCATATTATAAATCAAGGTTCCGACTACATCCGCAGGCAATAAATCTGGTGTAAACTGTATTCTACTGAATTTTGCATCAATAGCTTGAGACAAGGTATTAATCGCCAGCGTTTTTGCTAACCCAGGTACGCCTTCCAGTAGAATATGTCCTTGACCAAGTAATCCGATCAACAAACGTTCAATCATATAACGTTGTCCGACGATGACCTTGTTCATTTCTAGCATCAACAAATCGACAAAGGCACTTTCTCTTTCAATTTTTTCGTTAATCGATTTAATATCAATTGCAACAGTATCTTCCATTCTAATTAAATTTAATTTAGTCCCAAATACAGGTTATTTTTTTCTGGGATTCAAAATTGTTAAAATTTATCGTCGATTGCTGTTAATAATTGGTTAAAAATTAAAGAGCAGTGCCAATGACACTGCTCTTTTAGTAAATTTTTATGATTTAAGGATTTATTCCAAAGTAATCAGTCCTAAATTGGTATTTGATTCCAAGGTTACTTCCACATTTTCTATGACCGTTGATACTAATCCAGAAACTGGGTCTGGATCTATTGTAACAGTATAGATTCCAGGGCTCAAACCAACTAACATAAAGTTACCGTCAACATCTGCATATGCTGAAATTGTTTCAATTCCATTTGTTGCAGTGATTTCCGTTTGTACTCCTAAAGGCAAAATGCTTCCGGAAATTGTTCCTGTTGATGCTTCAACACTTGCTCTAATAACAGGTTTAAGATTGATGTTTCCCGAATTTCCCGCTAGAACTATTGATTCATCTACATCAAAATCCAATAAGAACGTATAAGCAATGTTTGGCAACAAGGTTGTGTTCACTTGAATTTTTAGACCAGATTGTTGAGCACTTGGTGTATTCAGTGGGAACGTTTCACCATCTATTACGACTGAATTATTCTCACCCAATACTAAACGAATTTGGTTTAAGGTGCCTGATAATACTTCAAAATCATCAACTAGTAGCACATTCACACCACCTGTTAATTCCAGCAAATCATAAATCCCTGTGTTTATGGCATTCAAACTTTGCCAACTACTTTCATCGTCACTCGCATCGTTGACCTTGACCATGACATCTACAACATCAATATAGACGTGTTCAAAATCTCCTGGAGCATCCATAAGTTTTACCGATATTTGGGAATTGCCTTGTGCTGGTGAAGAAGAATCATCATTTCCACAGCTCACAAAAGCAAATGATAAGATACAGACTAAAGCTAATTTTTTCAAATTATTCATAAAATTAAATTTTAGGGTTATATAGTAAATACGTCAGAGATCCGGTTTTGGTCTTTTTGAGTCTTCAGTTATTTTAATTTCATTCTCAAATTACAAACTATTATTAGTAGATTATAATATATTGATAATAAAATAGATACAAGTAATACAAGTCTACATGTGTATAATTACCGTGTTTTAAGTATTTTTATAAGTGAATTACGAAACTATAAAATCTTGAAGTATTCTAGAATAATTGCAGGCACAATGACCTGGGGAAATTGGGGAAAACAGCTTTCAAAAAAGGACATGATTGAGCTCATGCATCATTGTATCAGCAATATGATAACAACCTTCGACCATGCAGACATTTATGGCGGCTACACTACGGAAGCCGATTTTGGTAATGCCTATAAAGAAAGTAAGATAAGCAGAGAGACCATTCAGTTGATTTCTAAATGTGGCATTCAATATCAGTCCGAGAATAGAAACAATAAGGTCAAGCATTATAACTATAATAAAGATTATATTATTTGGTCGGCTGAAGAATCTCTAAAAAATCTCAAAACAGAATATTTGGACTTGTTTTTATTACATAGACCTAGTCCGTTAATGCATCCTGAAGAGATTGCAGAGGCTATTTCAGTATTAAAAAGTGACGGAAAAATAAAAGAATTTGGAGTTTCAAACTTTACACCATCACAAGTTGATTTGATTTCAAATTATACGGAAATTTCGGTAAATCAAATAGAATTTTCATTGACACAACATTCCGCTATGCATGACGGAAGTTTGGATCAAATGATGCTAAAGAACATCAAACCTATGTCTTGGTCACCTTTAGGATTTGTTTTTAAGGACGATACCGAACAAACGCGACACATCCACAAACAATTGGGAGAACTTAATGAAAAATACAAAGCAACAGAAGATCAACTACTACTAGCTTGGATTTTAAAACATCCTTCGAATATCCATCCCGTAGTTGGAACCACCACAAAACAACGTCTCATTGATTCAGCAAAAAGTGTACAAATTAACTTGGATCTGGAGGATTGGTTTTTGATTTTAGTTGCGAGTCAAGGTCATAAAGTGCCATAAATATACTTGGCATTCAGCAGTCTTCAAGAGGCAATTCTGAAATTAAAGGATCATGAATTAATAATAAATTAAAGATTTCCACGTAGGTGGAAATAATACAAAAAAATGAAAGGAAAAACAGCACTAATTACAGGAGCAACGAGTGGTATCGGTAGAGCCACGGCAGAGGAGTTTGCAAAACACGGCATCAACTTAATTTTGTGCGGACGACGACAAGAACGTTTGGACACCATTCAACAAGCATTGGAAAAAGAAACAGACGTTTACACATTAAATTTTGATGTGAGAGATAAAGATGCGACTTTTAACGCCATCGCTTCGCTTCCCGATAATTTTAAAACAATTGATATTCTCATCAATAATGCTGGGAATGCCCACGGGCTTGATCCAATACAAAATGGAAATGTTGACGATTGGGATGCCATGATGGACATTAATGTGAAAGGATTATTATATGTCAGCAAAGCTGTGATTCCTCAAATGACCGAAAGACAATCAGGACACATCATCAATATTGGCTCATCAGCTGGTAAAGAAGTATATGCTAAAGGAAATGTATATTGTGCCAGTAAACATGCGGTCATAGCAATTACTGAAGGAATGAGAATTGATCTTAATCCTTTTGGAATTAAGGTTGGCGCCATCAATCCAGGTTTAGTGGAAACCGAATTTTCACAAGTTCGCTTTAAAGGCGATGCAGTTGCCGACAACGTTTATAAAGGATACAAAGCCTTACAGCCAGAAGATATTGCGGAAATTATCTATTTTACCATTTCTAGACCTTCGCATGTGAATATTGCGGATTTACTGGTGTTTCCAACCGCACAGGCAAGCAGTTCCATAATATCTAAAAGTTAATGAGTTTAATTTTCGATAAGTAAATAAGATAAATGAAAAAAAGCTGTCCGTTCGGACAGCTTTTAATTTTTCTATTACTTTTAACTTGGTTGGTTAATTAGAACAATGATTTGCATCAATATAAGAACCAATTGCCCCTCCAGCATTCGCTACTTGCGCAGCAGTATATCCACCAAGAGGAGTAGGAATATTGAAATATGTGTGTCCATTTACAGTTATTAGGTAATTATGTATATCACCAGCAGCTGTAAAATAAGCTTCTATGATGTCAGCATTTGCTTGTACAGCAGACTCTATACCACTTAAACGAGCAGCACCCAACTGGAAAAATCCATTAAGTACTTGATTGCCTCCATAACCACTATCGATACTCCAAATATCCATTCCTTGAGCTTGAGTATAATTTATTCCTCCAATAGTTAAACCATCAGACCAAAAAGCACTGGCGCCATTGTTTAAAGCACCATTAGCAAAAAAGAAACCTTGAGAGAATGAACAATAAGGATCTCTAGGGCATCCAGGAGCTAACGTTTTAGCCATGTTACATGAAGTACCCGCTTTGATCCATGAATCTGCTTCCACAACGTCATAGCCACGATCAAATTGAATAACAATAATCCAAGGACCAGAGCCATCAACATTAATTTTAATGAAGTTGGTTGTGGATGCCTGTGGATTACAGCCTGTTCCCTGACCTTCACTCGGCGTTAAGTCTGATGGTGCTCCGTTCGTAGTTGCATACACAATATTTGCAAATGAAGCGCTTTCATCTCCGCAATTGTTTAAATCAATAATAAAATGGCTTAGGTCTTTTGACTTGGCTTTTGACTTTGAAATTGTGTACGTCCATAAAGACCCATCAGGACTTACCGTAACATTTACTCCATAATCCGAGTAGGAACTATTTGAGTTACTATTTCCCTTTTGTAAAGCTGCAGCAGATAAATTATCATCTGATCCTGCTTCTTCATTACTACAACCTATTAAACCTATCGTTATCAAGGTTAATAAAAGAATTTTTTTCATTTTTTTTTTGTGATTAATAGCGGTTAAATATTATTTTTAATTATTTGGTGAAATTAGATGTTTGATTGACGGCTATTTTAAAAAATTTAGGGCAAAACGTCTATAATTTAAAATCATCGACCAAATACATTAATTTCCAAACCAAACATGGGATTCTTTAATTTTTGTAGGATTAATCATACTGTATTATTGAATTTTAACAAAATCTTAACATTCTAACTTTCAGCAAAATAAGTCAAGAAGTTTTTTGAGATTTAAGGTACTTACCAACTAATACTTCTATTCACAAACTATTTACAAAACAAAAGTTGATTTTAATTAAAAAAATAAAATTATACAGCTTCTAAAAAATTAATGACAAATTGTTTCTATTTTTGATAAGCTATGATCAATAAACGCCTACTTATCAAACATCTTTTAGCTCACAATGATGAGAACAGCTTCTATGACAAGAAGCGAAAAATCGATATTAGTGAAAAAGAAGGAAAGGCGAAGTTTCTGAAACATATTTGTGCATTGTCCAACAGCAATCCAAAGAACAATTCGTTCATTGTTATTGGTGTTGAGGATGAAGACAACCATATTGTTGGTGTCGATTTTTTTGATGATAGTAAAATCCAAAATCTTATCAATGCATATTTGACGCATCCTCCAATTGTGCAATATGAAAATATTCCTTTTCCACATCTACCAGATGATAAAGTGGTTGGTTTGGTAACGATTCGACCTATAAATAGACTCACATCACTTCGCAAGAATATTTGGAAATATTATGGTGGCTCGGTATTTTTTAGGGATGGGAGTATGAGCATGCCAAAGGTTTTTGAAACTGAAATAAACGATGTCAATTCCAAAATTGTCGAAGCCATTGAAAATCATGCCCAAAATAACATTGAATATACACTCGATGGTGTTTTTGACTTCATGAACAAACGGAGAGACTATAATCCAAAATATAAAGTCTTTAAAGAGTATTTTGTATTGTGTTGGGCTGGTCAGAAAAAAGTTGTAAAGGATAAAGTCTTTTTCAGCAGGGTGGATATTGAGTTGGTAAATGAGCAAGTGCGTTTGTTTTTTTCCACTTTGGATGAAGTATCAATTACTTTCGACGAAGATTCTTTTAACATTATAGAATATGTAAGCCTTGGTCTACAAAATTCCTATAAATACTATCCGCTTGAAGAAACCATTATTAAATTTGGCAATAATGCTAATTATCAGATTGACACGAGCCTATTGTTTGAAGCACCACAATATGATAAAAAAGTACTACACCATATTTATAATTCGAACAATGCGATTCTTGATAAATTAAAAAAAGGCCTTTCTCTTAACCGACATGAAGAGCAGGATCTTATGAATCTACCTGCCACCTA
>JAGXIE010000096.1 GCA_024635765.1 Flavobacteriaceae bacterium
AATCACCATCAACTTTTATGTTCAAATCTAGTTGCCCATGACGTGCAATTTGGTCTAGCATGTGGTCAAAGAAAGCTATTCCTGTATCAATATTGCTTTTTCCTGTTCCATCTAAATTGAGGTATATGACGATTTTAGTTTCATTTGTATTTCTAACAATACTACCCTTACGTTCCCCATACTTTAAATAACTGTAAATCTGTTCCCAATCATTAGTCTCCAATGCTATATAGTCATCCAGCTCATCACGTTTTACGGTAATTTCGGAAGTTCCCAGATTAGTATTATCATTAATAAAAATACCTTTCGAACCTAAATTTTTAGCGAGCTCAATATCAGTTAATCGGTCTCCAATGACAAATGAGTTTTTTAAATCATACGCATCTGAAAAATATTTAGTCAGTAGACCAGTGTTGGGCTTTCTTGTTGGCGCATTGTCTTTAGCAAACGTTCTATCAATAAATTGTTCCTTAAATTCGATATCTTCAGCCTTAAAAGTTTCGACAATAAAATTATGAACAGGCCAAAAAGTGTTTTCTGGGAAGGCATCAGTGCCCAAGCCGTCTTGATTGGTAATCATTACAATCTCAAAGTTCAATTCTTTTGCAATTCTGCTCAAGTACTGAAAGACTTTTGGATAAAACTCCAACTTTTCAAAGCTATCGATTTGTTCATCGGAGGGTTCTTTGATAATAGTTCCATCTCGGTCTATAAATAAAACTCGTTTCATATTATAAGGATTTCAAAATTGATATTAATTGTTGATTTTCTTCGCTAGTACCAATGGTAAGTCTCAAGCAATTTTCACATAAAGGCTGATTCGTTCTATTTCGGATGATGATGCCTTTTTCCATCAGTTGATTATAGCGTTTGTTAGCGTCATCAACTTTTATTAGTACAAAGTTTGCATCCGATGGATATACTTCAACTACAAAATCTAAAGTTTTTAGTGATTCTGTAATTGATTTACGTTCACTTAAAAGTGTTTCTATCTGTTCAGCGACCAAATTAGGTTTATTCAGTTGTTCAATCGCCTTTTGTTGTGTCAACTCGTTGATATTGTACGGAGGCTTAATTTTATTTAATACTGAAATGATATCTTCTGAAGCATAACAGATTCCTAGTCTGATTCCTGCCATTCCATAAGCTTTTGAGAGTGTCTGCGTAACGACGAGATTAGGGAATTTATGAAGCTGTTTTGACCAACTTTCCTGTTCGGAAAAATCTATGTAGGCCTCATCAATAACAACGATACCCTTAAACTGATTTAATAGTTTTTCGACTTCATCTATACTAAAACTATTTCCCGTAGGATTGTTCGGGGTACATAGAAATAGAATTTTACTATTGGAATTGGAAGTATTTAATATTTGGTCAGTTTTAGGCTGAAATGATTCTGATAGCTGAATTGCAATTGTTTCTATGGCGTTGACATTAGCTAAAACTTCATACATACCGTAAGTTGGTGGTAGGATAATAATATTGTCCCGATTTGGCTCACAAAACATTCGGATAATTAAATCCAATACTTCATCACTGCCATTTCCAAGTAAGATGTTATCAGTGGGAATACCTTTTAGTTTTGATATCACTTTTTTTAATTCCCATTGTTGAGGATCCGGATAACGATTAACCCCATTCTCATATGGGTTTTCGTTGGCGTCCAAAAAAATCATGTCTTCTTTCTTGCCTTTGAATTCATCCCTTGCGGAAGAATACGGTTTCAAGGCTTTAATAGTGGGTCTGATTAAATTCTGAATATCCATTATTTGATGTCTTTTAACCGAATCGAAACCGCATTTTTATGAGCTTGCAGTCCTTCCGCTGCCGCCATAAGTTCGATAGTATCACCTATATTTTTCAACCCTTCTTTTGTGATTTTCTGAAATGTGATGCTCTTTAAAAAACTATCGAGATTAACACCGGAATAGGCTCTGCTAAAGCCATTGGTCGGCAATGTATGATTGGTTCCTGAAGCATAATCACCAGCACTTTCCGGTGTGTAATTTCCAATAAATACGGAACCTGCGTTAATAATACCATTCGTAAAATAAGTTTCATTTTTAGAACAGATGATGAAATGTTCTGGAGCATACTCATTTATCAATTGCAAGGCAATCTCATCAGTCTCAACATACATCAATTTTGAATTCTCGATGGCTTTTTGAGCAATGTCTTTTCGAGGCAAATCATTAAGTTGTTTTTCTACCTCCGACTCCACCTCAGATAAAATATATTTTGATGTTGTTACCAATATCACTTGACTATCAGAGCCATGTTCAGCCTGGCTCAACAAATCGGAAGCCACATAGGAAGCATTTGCCGATTCGTCAGCAAACACTAACAACTCACTTGGTCCTGCAGGCATATCAATTGCAACGCCATATTTGGTAGCAAGTTGTTTTGCAACAGTTACAAACTGATTTCCAGGACCGAAAATTTTATAAACTTGAGGAATTGTTTGAGTCCCAAAAGTCAATCCTGCTATTGCTTGAATACCTCCAACTTTAAAGATTTTGGTGACACCACATAATTGTGCCGTATATAAAATTTCATTTGCAATCTTTCCTTCCTTGTTGGGTGGTGAACATAAAATAATTTCTTTACATCCAGCTATTTGCGCTGGAACAGCAAGCATTAACACAGTCGAAAATAAAGGAGCAGTGCCCCCAGGAATATAGAGTCCAATTTTTTCAATAGGTCGTTTTTCTTGCCAGCAGTTCACACCTGACATAGTTTCTACTTCTATTTTATTGGTCTTTTGAGCATTGTGAAATGACTCAATATTTTGCTTGGCTGTTTGAATCGCTTTCTTTAATCTGTTAGAAACTAGATTTGCGGCCGATTCAATCTCCGAAGTTGAGACTTGCTTTAAATTGGTCTCAATACCATCAAACATCGCTGTATATTTCTCTATCGCTTTATCACCATGGCGCCGTACATCATCAAAAATTTGATTGACCGTGTTTTCGATGTTTTCGACTGTTTGTGTTGGTCGCTTTAGTAATTCTGCCCAATTTTCTCTTTTTGGATTTTCTATTTTTTTCATACCACCATATTTTCAATTGGACAGACTAAAATACCTTCGGCACCATTCAACTTTAATTCATCAATTACTTCCCAAAATTCATTTTTGTTAATGACTGAATGCAGTGAACTCCAACCGTCTTTAGCTAATGGTAGGATAGTTGGACTATTCATTCCAGGTAAAATGCTAATAATCTTATCTAATTTAGTATTTGGAGCATTGAGCAATATATACTTATTTTGGCGTCCCTTTAAAACGGATTGTAATCGAAATTGCAACTTATCCAAAGTGACTTTATTTTTATCTGAAATTTGACTTGAAACCGCTAAAACAGCTTCCGATTTCAACAACACCTCCACTTCTTTCAATCCATTTTTGAAGAGTGTGCTTCCACTTGAAACGATGTCAACGATGGCATCGGCAAGACCAATATTTGGTGCGATTTCAACAGAACCATTAATAATGTGAAGATTTGCCTGAATGCCATTTTTTTCAAGAAATTGATTAACGGTATTGGGATAGGAAGTTGCGATACGTTTGCCTTGTAAGTCTTGAATTCCTTTATATTTCACCGATTTTGGAACAGCCACTGAAACCTTACAGGTTGAGAATCCTAGTTTTTCAACAATGGAAATTCCATCCCCTTTTTCCATAAGAATATTTTCACCAATGATGGCCGCATCAACAACGCCATCCTTCAAATATTGTGGGATATCACCATTGCGGAGATAGAAGATTTCCAGAGGGAAGTTTCTGGCGGATGCTTTTAGTTGGTCTTTTCCGTTGTCAATTGAAATTCCTACATCGTTTAGGATTTTCATGGAATCATCGTGGAGACGACCCGATTTTTGAACTGCAATTTTTAATTTACTCATTTTTTCTTGTTTGTTGATTTTGTTTGAGTAAATCGAAGTTTTAAAAATAAAAAACCGCTTGATTTACTCAAACGGTTTAAAATATGTTGGTTTTATTCAATACATTTTCAGCTCGCTTGAGTGCCAGTATGAAAATGATGGTGATGTGATTGAATAAATGTCATGTTCTTGTTTCGTTATTTACAAAGATTGCTAATTATATTTTAATATTCCTAATCTTTGTTTATTAAAATTATGTTAACCTTATTGGTTTCCAAGAATAATAGGCAATCCAGAATCTCCTGAACCTATGACTATCACTTTACTATTTGGTGATTCAGCTAACTTCATGGTTGCGTCTATTCCCTTATCTTGAAGAATTTTATCAGTCAACGAGGCGCTTAATATTCTATTTGATTCTGCTTTACCTTGTGCTTCAATAATTACTTTCTCTGCTTCTTTGGAAGCCGTCACCAATCTAAATTCATATTCCAATGATTCCTGCTCTTGTCTTAATTTACGCTCAATGGCTTCCTTAATCGTATTAGGCAACGTCACATCTCTTACCAAGACTTCGTTTAATTGAACATACTGTTTTGACAATATCTTTTTGGTTTCGTCAAAAATCTCATCTTGAATGGCATCACGCTTACTAGAGTATAATTGTTCTGGTGTATAACGACCAACCACACTACGCGCAGCACTTCTAATAGATGGCTGTATGACACGTTGCAGGTAATCTTGACCTAAACTTTGGTGTAAATGTCCTAAATCTTTATAAACAGGTTCATACCAAACAGAGGCATCAATTTGAATTTCTAATCCATTTGAAGACAATACTCTCATTTTTTCAAATAATTCTTGTTGGCGCACTTCATAAACGAACACTTTATTCCAAGGCGCTATCAAATGGAAGCCTTCGCCAAGTGGTGGCTCGTCGGTAACCACACCTTCATCAAATGTTTTATAAAGTACTCCTGCTTCACCAGAGCCAATAGTCACAGCTGATTTAGCCAGCAAAATAATAAGTACAATAGCAGTAATAATTACAGGTAATGCAATTTTAGGTAATTTTTCCATAGTTATGTATTAATTAAATTAATTCTTTGTGTTTTTAGTTCTATACTATTTAAATCAATCCGTTGTATTTTCTAATGAACCATTCTGCAGAGAGGCTCAATGCTATAATTGCGAGTAGAAATTTCCAATTTATCAAAGGTACGACATTTTTACTGCTTTTTTGAATTGTGACGAAGCGTTCATCTTTTAATAAATTATCGACTAAAGACTTTGTATCAGCAATAAAATAAGAAGCTCCGTTACTATTGGTTGCCAAGGACTTAAGTTTTGTGACATTGGCATTTAAAAATTGTTGCTCAACATTGTAATCGAGAATTTTGAGTTCCCCAGATTTTGATATGTTTTCATTCGCAACAGAAGCTGTAAATGAATAGTCTCCAGCAGGTAAGCCACTTAAATCAACTTCATAATTTGTGTTTTTTAGTATAAACGGAAATGTTCGAGACTCTTCAGTGTCTTTATTTTTCAAAGTAATATTTAGTGTAGCCGTAGCATCAAACTCATAATTCTTATTGAAATATTGTGCAGTGACTTTAACATCATCATTTCCATTATAAAATGACTCGTAGTTGACATTTAAGCGTGTTTTCTTTTGAATAGAACTTAAGTATTGAACCAATTTACCCATAAAATTATCGAAGTTAGTGAACGACTTGTTATCAAGATAACTTTGCGCTCTCCATCGCCAAATACCTTCACCATTTAAAAATGCTTCTCGCATATTACCAACTTCAAAAGTTGTAAGCAAGGATTCTCTAAGTTGCAATCCGTTTATTGTTTTGTATAAAATAGCTTCGTTTGGAACTGAAAATCTAGTCTCTCCAAATTCGGATTTCAAAGGCGGAAAATTGCTGAAATCTAAATTATCGATGATGAATGTGGAATAATTCGGGTTTAAAACAGGCTGAAATTCTTCTGTTTGATTTGTAATGGTTTGTGTGTAAAATGATTGAAAACTATTGAGCGATGTCCAAGTAGTTTTAGTACCAACGATGACGAATTTATTTAATTTTAGCTTTTCGATTTCGTCATAAACTAATTTAAAGTTATTATTCGGTTGATACAATATAGCTAATTGAAAATCATTTGATTGTGAAATAAATTCATTTGGTTTTAGAATAGTTGCTTGACGTTGCTCGTTACTTTCAATAGACTTTTTTAAAGCACCCAAATCTGGATGGAGAATGTCTGAAATAATTGCCACATTCGTCTTTTGGTCGATAACTTCAACGGCAAAATTCTTGATATTATTAACCGTATTTTTTTCATTTTCAATCGCAACCAATTCAGCTTTATAACTGTTCACGCCGACTCTGTTTGCTGGCAATGTTAAATTAATTATTTGCGATGAATTGGCTTTCGTGAAATTGATATTTTGGGAAAAGAGAGTTGCACTGCCAGATGTGATTTTGAACTGCGTACTGATATTTGAAGCGCCATTAGAAACCACAATCACTTCCACAGGAAATTTATTTTTTAAGTAGGCATACTTATTCACGTTCAACTGTTGGATTTTAACATCCATATATTGAGTGGTATCTCCAAGAATTACGGGGTATATTGGTTGTTTGTAGCGATTGGTATAAAATTCGTAATCGTTTCCATATGTTTGGTTTCCATCAGAAATCAGAAGTGTTGGAGATGTAGTGTTTCCATAAACCTGTGATAATCTATCGAGCAATAACGATGGATTTGTTTGTTTTTCATTAAAAGACAAAGAATCTGTTGTTTCAACATCTTTCCCAAATCGGTAAAATTCTAAATTGAAACGTTCGTTTAATTCCTTGTTGGATTTCAATTCAGCCAATAATTGCTTTGCTTTTTCATCTTGTTTTAAATAACTCACTGATTCTGAATTATCCACAGCAACTATTAAGTTAGGTTTTTCGTTGAAATAGGTCGTTTTGTCAAACTTTGGGTTAATCAGTAATAGCAAAACAGAAAAAATTGTGACAAACCTTAAAAACGCCAAAAACATATAAACTTTGGTGCGCTTCTTGGACTTATAGATATATTGAAAAAGCGCTAATGATAGCGCTATGATTCCAGCTAATATGATATATAAAATTGTTTCTGTATTCATTAAATGATTTAGATTCTTTCATGAGATTCCTGCCTGCGCAGGAATGACATTTTATGTGAGCATTCCACCATCAACGTTAATTGTTTGGCCAGTAACATACGCACTCATATCACTAGCAAGAAAAACACACACATTAGCAATATCTTCAGGCGTTCCACCTCGTTTCAATGGAATCGCATCTCTCCAACCTTTTACTGTGTTTTCGTCTAATTTTGCTGTCATTTCGGTTTCAATAAAACCTGGAGCAATCACATTGCTACGAATATTTCTTGAACCTAATTCCAGTGCCACCGACTTGGAGAACCCAATGATTCCTGCTTTTGAGGCTGCATAATTGGTTTGACCTGCATTTCCTTTAACACCAACCACAGAACTCATATTAATGATTGAGCCTTTTCGTTGCTTTAGCATGGTACGTTGAACTGCTTTGGTCATATTGAAAACCGATTTGAGATTGACTTCAATGACTTTGTCAAAATCCTCCTCACCCATTCTCATCAACAAATTGTCCTTGGTGATTCCTGCATTGTTGACCAAAATATCGATGCTGCCAAATTCTGTCAAGACATCTTCCGCCAATTGTTGTGCTTCATTAAAATCGGCTGCGTTACTTTGATAGCCTTTCGCTTTAACACCCAGGTCGTTTAATTCTTTTTCCAGCGCATTCGCAGATTCTACTGAAGAGCTATAAGAAAATGCGACATTAGCGCCATGTTGAGCGAAAACTTCAGCGATTCCTTTGCCAATACCACGAGAAGCTCCGGTGATAATAGCAGTTTTTCCTTCTAATAATTTCATGTGTAAATAATAAGATTAGTTGTTAGTCAAATATAAGGATTACAAGTTATACCATTTAAAAATCCTCATAAAATTATGATGAATTTATGAGGATTTACTACGATTTTGATAACTATAATTGCCCAAATAACTATTAGATGGCTTATTATTTGAACCAAAATATTATAGAATAATTAATATGAATTTAATATCTACTTGCATAGGAAATTTTTTAGTTTTTAAAGAATCTTGTTTTTATCCCATAATATTATAACCACCATCAACATGTCTGATTTCACCTGTAATTCGCCCGTTTGGTCTGAAAAGATGGATGACTTCATTTGCCAAGTCATCTGGAGTTGCATTTCCAAGGGGACTTAGTTTATTTGCAGTATCGAAATCAGATTGATTGAGCGTTGCCGTACCAGCTTTGCTTCCCATGTAAGGTGAAAACCTAACAATGTTTGCACGAGTTCCATTTTTACGACCAAGCTCATCCGCCAGCTCAATTGTAATGCGCTCAAGCGCCGCTTTTGCCACACTCATATTTCTATATGGATGGAACGTAACTTTTGAAGCTGCGATATAACTCAACGAACAGATGGAAGAATTTGGCCGCATTAATTCGTACTTATAGAGATAACTGGTAATTCTAATTAATGAGTACGCAGACACATCCATTGTGTCACAAAACTCATCTCTTGTGACTTCCAATAGAGGTTTTACTACTTTTTGGCGAATCGTTTTATCCATGGCAATGGCATGTAAAAATCCGTTGACTTTTATATTATTCTCTTTTAATTTTCTAGCGAATGCATCTACACTTTCTTCTATTGTAACATCCAAAATTTCAGTTTGAACATCACCCAACTCGTTCTTGACGGCTTTTTCAAAATCAGAATAATTAGTATCTAAAAACGCCTTTGCCTTATCTGATAAATTAGTATGAAATTCACTTACACCAAGACCTGTGCAAATAACACTCCCTCCGTTATCAATTATTTTTTTTGCAACGAACATCGCCAATGAATTTTTGTCGGCGATCCCAGTAATTATAAAAGTCTTATTTGTAAACATATATTATCAACTATTAGTTATTTTACCATTTATATAAAGCAGTACCCCAGGTCCATCCGGCACCAACTGCTGCAAATAGAAGAATATCTCCCTTTTTGAATTCATTGTTTTTATGAGTTTCGTCTAAAACAATAGGAACTGTTCCGCCAGAAGTATTTGCATATCTATCCATATTGGTTTTTACTTTTTCAAAAGGAAGATTTATCGTTTTGGCGACATCCTGAAGTATTCTTATACTTGGTTGGTGTGGAAGCAAAAAGTCAACGTCATCAATTGTAAAATTATTGCGATTTAATATTTCCATGATGTTTTCTGGAACCACTTTGGTCGCAGTATCATAAACCGCTTTTCCATTCATTTGAAAATAATGTTCTCTGTTTTTTACTGTTTCTATCGAAGCAGGCTTCGCAGATCCACCCGCGGGAATTGTAAAATGTTCTTTTCCTTTACCATCAGAATGAAGCGCAAAGTCAATAAACCCTTTGTCTTCTGTAGTTGCAGACAGTACCATTGCGCCTGCACCATCTCCGAAGAACACAGCATCACGTCTTTCCCAATCTATGATTGTAGAAAAAGTATCAGCTCCAATGACCAAGACATTTTTATACATGCCAGTTTTTACGAATTGAACTGCGGTCGCCATAGTAAATAAAGCACCTGAACATACTGCAGAGATATCGAAAGCCACTGCATTTACTGCATTTAATTTATCTTGAACAAAACAAGCGCAAGAAGGAGAAGGTCTGTCTGGAGTTGTTGTAGCTACGATTATTAAATCAATATCTTCAACCGTCAATGAGGCGTCTTGGATGGCAATTAATCCTGCTTTATAAGCTAGATCGCTTGTGGCTTCATCTATAGAAATTCTACGCTCTCTAATTCCCAATTTTGAAAAAATCCATTCATCAGATGAACCAATAGCTTCAAAATAATCGTTTTTCACAATATTGCTTGGTGCATATGATCCAGTTCCTTTTATATAAACATTTACCATGTATTCATTTTTTACAAATTTGATTTTTTATTTCAATATAAACGAAGAATTGACAAATAACCTTAATATTTTTATATAATTCTCAAAATATAAGAGTTTTAATTACGAGATTGATTTTTTATATAAAAAAACCGATAGAAATACATATATCGGTTCTTATTTATTTCGAGGAAAGGATTACCCTAAAACTTCTTTTACTTTCTTGCCTATTTCGGCAGGAGAATCTACTACATGAATTCCACATTCACGCATAATTTTCTTTTTAGCTTGCGCAGTGTCATCACTGCCTCCAACAATTGCACCCGCGTGACCCATTGTTCTCCCTGCAGGCGCAGTCTCACCGGCAATAAAACCAATAATAGGTTTTTTACTGCCACTATTTTTATACCATTTAGCAGCATCAGCTTCTAACTGGCCACCAATCTCTCCTATCATTACAACAGCTTCCGTTTCGGGATCATTAATCAATAATTCAACAGCTTCTTTAGTGGTTGTGCCAATGATTGGGTCTCCACCTATTCCAATTGCTGTGGTAATTCCCAAACCTTGCTTAACAACTTGGTCTGCTGCTTCATAAGTCAAGGTTCCGGATTTAGATACAATGCCAACCTTACCTTTTTTGAACACAAACCCCGGCATAATTCCAACTTTAGCCTCACCTGGAGTTATCACTCCTGGACAATTAGGGCCAATTAATCTACAATCTTTATCCTTTATATAATCTGCAGCCTTGATCATATCTCCAACGGGAATTCCTTCTGTGATACAAATAATAACTTTTATTCCAGCATCGGCCGCTTCCATGATTGCGTCAGCAGCGAATGCAGGAGGTACGAATAATATCGAAGTATCAGCTCCAGCTTTTTCCACTGCATCTTGTACTGTGTTAAAAACAGGCTTGTCTAAATGGGTTTGACCACCTTTGCCTGGCGTAACACCACCAACTACATTGGTCCCATATTCTATCATTTGAGTTGCGTGGAAAGTTCCTTCACTACCAGTAAAACCTTGTACAATTATTTTTGAATTTTTATTAACTAATACGCTCATGTATATGTTTATTTTATTTTTTTATCCCGAAGCGTCGGGAGTGCAAAAGTAACTTATTAGAGACTATCTATAAAATGTATTTAAATTTTTCTTTCAGAAAATGTTTTGACACTTGCAGGATCTTCGTCGGCCAACTGACTGATTTCATAGCCTTTGTATAACTTGCCTTTTTTTACTTCCCAGATCGAAATAAAATGTGCTAATGGCTGTTCTTCATCTGGATTTTCTATTGGGGTCACATAAATAGTATATCTGGCAGTAACTGTTTTGCCATCTTCCAATAAATGACTCAATCGATATTTAAAAGACAGGAATGATTTACGAACTCCTACAAGCATTGAATTAATCCCATCATAATCTAAAACTGTAAATCCTTGGCTACTATTCCAATAGAGTTGACAATTCTTATGGAAATGAGATATCGCGTCTTCATCTTTAGCTAAATCCAATTCATAAAAACGTTCAACTACTTTTTTTGGAGACATTTATATATTTTTTAGTTTGTCAATTAATTCAGGGATCTTCTTAATATAAGCCATTTCCTTGAATTTATTACGTGCTTCTTCTGCTGGAGAACCAAAGTAAGTTTTATTTTCATCTGTAGAATGACCTAATCCCGATTGGGCATATATTATGGTTCCTTTGGCAAGAGTGATTCCACTTTTAACGCCTACCTGTCCCCAAATTGTAACTTCATCCTCAATTACAACACATCCTGCAATGCCTGTTTGCGAAGCGATCAAACATTTTTTTCCAATAACCGTATCATGACCTACTTGAATTTGATTGTCAAGTTTAGATCCCTCACCAATGGTAGTGTCTCCAGTTACGCCCCTGTCTATAGTGCAAAGCGCCCCTATATCTACATTGTCTTTAATGATTACGCGACCACCAGAGATCAATTGGTCAAAACCTTCTGGACGTTTTTTATAATAGAATGCACTTGCTCCCAGAATCGTCCCTGCATGAATAATGACATTATTACCAATGATAGTATCATCATAAATACTCACATTGGAATGGATCACGCAATTATCACCAATTGAAACATTATTGCCTATGAAACAATTAGGTTGAATGATGGTGTTTTTTCCGATTTTGGAAGAAGGAGAGATTGATACATTGGAAGATTGGAAAGGTTTAAAATGCAATGTCAATTTATTAAAATCCCTAAAAGGATCATCACTCACTAAAAGCGCCTTTCCTTCTGGGCATTCTACTTCTTTGTTGATTAAAACGATGGTCGCTGCAGAATTAAGGGCTTTATCATAATATTTGTGATGATCGACAAATACGATATCTCCAAATTCTACAACATGGATTTCATTCATTCCCAAAACAGGAAAATCATCAGCTCCAACATATGTTGTGTCGATGATTTCTGCAATTTGTTTTAAAGTATGTGGTTGAGGAAATTTCAATTGAAATTATTCTTTAACGCGTTCTTTATAAGTTCCTTTTTCGGTTTCAATTTTGATTTTGTCACCTTCATTGATAAATAGAGGCACATTAACTTCTGCTCCTGTTTCAACAGTTGCTGGTTTTGTGGCATTTGTTGCTGTATTTCCTTTTACCCCAGGCTCTGTTGCTGTAACCTCTAAAGTTACCGTCGCTGGCATATCAACCGAGAGAGGCAAGTTGTCTTCGGAATTGATTTGGATTGTTACCACTTCACCTTCCTTTAATAAGTCAGGTCTATCTAAAGCTGATTCCAATAATCGGATTTGTGTATAATCTTCGGTATTCATGAAATGATAAAATTCACCATCATTATATAAATATTGAAATTTATGAGTTTCGACCCTCACATCTTCAATTTTATGTCCTGCAGAAAATGTATTATCCAAGACTTTTCCGTTGGTGACACTTTTCATTTTAGTTCGCACGAAAGCCGGACCCTTTCCTGGCTTGACGTGTAAAAATTCAATAATCTTATAAATATCGTTGTTATATCTGATGCATAATCCGTTTCTTATATCTGATGTACTTGCCATTGTTTGTTTGTTGTATGTTCTTAAATTATTTCTTTAGTTAGACTTGAAATAGCCTTTCATAATGCCCCGATGTGAATTCTTGATAAATTGAAGAATCTCATCACGCTCTGGCGTTGCTTCCATTTCTGCTTCGATGATTTCTGAAGCTTGTGTATTGTTATAATTCTTTTGGTATAAGATTCTGTAAATATCTTGTATCTCCGTAATTTTTTCTGATTTAAATCCTCTCCGTCTCAAACCAACAGAGTTGATTCCAACATAAGATAATGGCTCACGTGCTGCTTTTACAAAAGGAGGCACATCTTTACGCACCAAGGAACCACCAGTCACAAATGCATGATTTCCGATAGAACAAAACTGATGTACCGCGGTCATACCAGCTAGTACAACATAGTCTCCAATTGTAATATGTCCTGCAAGCGTACTGTTATTAGAAAAAATACAGTTGTCACCTACAATACAATCATGAGCGATATGGCAATAGGCCATGATCAAACAATTATTTCCTATTACAGTTTTCATTCGATCTGTTGTACCACGATTAATAGTGACACATTCTCTGATTGTCACATTATCTCCAATTTGGGTTAAGGTGTCTTCGTCTTTATATTTTAAATCTTGTGGTACAGCAGAAATTACGGAACCTGGAAAAATATTACAATTCTTTCCAATTCGGGCGCCCTCCATAATGGTCACATTACTACCTATCCAGGTGCCTTCTCCAATGGTTACATTATTATAGATAGTTGTAAAAGGCTCAATCACAACATTTTTTGCGATTTTGGCTCCAGGATGCACGTATGCTAAAGGTTGGTTCATTTGTCTTTATTTTACTTTTGAAATTTGCGCCATTAATTCAGCCTCTGCACAAAGCTTTCCGTTTGCATAAGCATATCCTTGCATATGGCAAATACCGCGACGTATAGGTGTAATCAAATCGCATTTGAATATTAAAGTGTCACCAGGAACGACTTTCTGTTTAAATTTGACATTATCTATTTTCATAAAGAAGGTCAAATAATTTTCAGGGTCAGGTACGGTACTCAATACTAAAATCCCTCCGGTTTGAGCCATAGCTTCTACAATTAATACACCTGGCATGACTGGTGCTCCAGGGAAATGTCCCGCGAAGAAGGGTTCGTTCATCGTCACATTTTTTAAACCAATGACACCTGAATCGGTCAATTCGAATATTTTATCAATCAACAAAAATGGTTGCCTGTGTGGTAACATGTCCATAATTTTATTGACATCCATTAATGGTTCTTGGTTTAAATCGATATTTGGCACATTGTTACGTCTCTCATTTTTGATGAGTTTGGACATTTTTTTTGCAAATTGAGTATTGATGAAATGACCAGGCTTGTTGGCAATAACTTTACCTCTCAACCGTATTCCAATCAATGATAAATCTCCAATAACATCCAATAGTTTATGTCGAGCAGCTTCATTTGGATAATGCAAGGTCAAATTGTCTAGAATTCCATTCGGTTTAACTGCGATAGAATCTTTTTTAAAAGCAGTTCTTAATTTTTCCATTGTTTCTGGAGACAATTCTTTATCTACATACACAATGGCATTATTCAAATCACCACCTTTTATCAATCCTTTCTCTAGCAACATTTCTATTTCATGCAAAAAACTGAAGGTTCTTGCATTCGAAATATCTTCATTAAAGTCTGAAATATGATTTAAGGTTGCATTTTGGGTTCCCAATACTTTGGTTCCAAAATCGACCATGGTTGTTACTTGGTATTCTTTGGAAGGCATAATTATAATTTCGCTGCCAGACTCTTCGTCCATATACGAAATGACATCAGTGACTGCATACTCTTCCCGGACATCACATTGTTCTTCAATACCAGCTTTCTGCAAAGCTCCAACGAAGAATTTTGAAGAACCATCCATAATTGGTGGTTCAGAAGCATCAAGTTCAATAATTGCGTTATCGATATCCATTCCAACTAAAGCAGCAAGAACGTGTTCCGATGTTTGGATGGTGACACCATTTTTTTCCAGACATGTGCCTCGTTGGGTATTTGTGACATAGTTAGCATCGGCTTCAATTACTGGGCTACCTTCTAGATCAATCCTTTTAAAGGCGAATCCAAAATTGGTTGGTGCAGGTTTGAAGGTTAATGTTACATTCTTACCTGTATGCAGTCCCACACCATTTAAGGACACCTCTTTTTTTATGGTCCTTTGCTTTACATCAGTTTTAATTATTGCCATTTACTTTTTTTTCTAAATCATTAATCCTTTGAATAATTTTTGGAAGGTTTTTGAAATACACATAGGATTTGTTCCAGTCTCCATAAGCAAATGAGGGAGAGCCTTGCAAAATCTCATTATCGCTTACATTTCTACCAATTCCAGATTGTGCCTGTACTTTTACATTATTTCCTATGGTAATATGACCAGCGATACCGACCTGACCACCAATTTGGCAGTTCTTCCCTATTTTAGCTGAGCCCGCAACTCCGGTTTGTGCAGCAATGACTGTATTTTCACCAATCTCTACATTATGTGCAATTTGAATTTGATTGTCGAGTTTTACACCGCGCCTAATAATTGTTGAGCCCAGAGTAGCCCTGTCAATCGTAGTTGCAGCGCCAATATCGACAAAATCTTCAATAATCACGTTGCCAGTTTGTGGTACTTTAGAATATTCCCCATTTTCGTTAGGAGAAAATCCAAAACCGTCTGCTCCAATAATTGCACCGGAATTCACCACACAGTCAGCACCTATAACACATTCAGAATAAATCTTGGCACCAGCAAAAATAACAGTGTTTTCAGCAATGGTCACATTATCTCCTACATAACAATTGGGAAAAATTTTTACATTATTTCCTATTTTTACATTATCACCTATATAAGTAAAAGCACCTACATAAATATTGTCACCGTATTTTGAGGATTCTGAAATAAAAGAAGGTTGTTCTATTCCGCTTTTATTCATTTTTATCTGATTGTAATATTCCAACAATTTTGAGAATGATTTATAAGCATCTTCAACCTTTATAAGAGTGGTTGTTAGACCATTTTCAGCTTCAAAATTCTTATTGACAATTGTTATTGAAGCCTTTGTTGAGTATATGTATGACTTGTATTTAGGATTTGCCAAAAAGGTCAAAGATCCTTCGGTTCCTTCTTCAATTTTTGACAATTTTGAAACCTCCACATCGGGATTGCCGATAATGTCGCCTTCCAAAATGCCTGCTATTTGTGTTGCTGTGAATTTCATTAAAGGCAAAAATAGAAAAAATGTATCATATAATGTTGATTGAGGTTAAGTTGTTTGTTCGTCAAACATTCAATCTCAACAAAACCGATGCATAATAGACCAATATGGCAATACAAATCTGCATCTAAACTTTAGGATAACAGATGTAATACTTTGTTACTGGATTTGATAATGCTTTTAAATTTAATTGGTCAGAGGCTTTGACGATATCTTCGATTTTACCGGATTTATGCAAAATATTGATTTGTTGCGCATCGTGTTGATATGCCTGATTCGAAATTTCTCCCATAAAAACAAAATATTCTGCCTCTTTCTTTGAAATTTCATATTTATCAATCAACTTTTGTATGTGCCTCTCTTTAGAATCTGATTTTATCTTTTTGTTTTTCAATTTAATTTTAAGCAAGTCACGATTGATTATCATATCTGATAAATTTTTCAAGACGAAGTCATCGCAAGTTTGCCATTCCTTCATTGCAGAGATAATATCATAATCGTCCAATTTTGAGAACTTTTCTAGTATGTCATCATCAAAATCTTCAAGTGTTATTTCATTTTGTAAAAAATAACTCAAGGCCCTACTGGCATTCAATTCCTGTCCTTTGGTTGTCAATTCCTTTGCTCTTTGCAACATTCTCATCAATAATTGTTCAGCAACAAGGCTTGTTTTGTGAAGATAGACCTGCCAATACATTAATCGTCTAGCTACTAAAAATTTTTCGACACTATAAATCCCTTTTTCTTCTATCACTAATTCGTCATCAACCACATTCAACATGGTTATAATACGTTCACTGTTGATATTCCCTTCAGCAACTCCAGTATAAAAACTATCTCGCTTGAGATAATCTGCCCTATCCATATCCAATTGGCTCGATATCAATTGGCACATAAACTTACGAGGATACTCGCACTTGAAGATTTGGATGGCAAGCGTTAAACTTCCGTTAAATTCAATATTCAATTTCTCCATAAAACGACGGGAAATTGCTTCATGTGATACACCATTTACGATACTGTGTTCCATGGCATGGCTAAAAGGCCCATGGCCAATATCGTGTAATAAAATGGCAATGTACAGAGCATTCTCTTCATCTTTAGAAATCGCAACCCCTTTAAAACGAAGTACATTGACCGTTTTTTGCATCAAATACATACAACCCAGTGCATGATGAAATCGTGTATGATGAGCTCCGGGATAAACAAGATATGACATTCCCATTTGGGAGATTCTGCGCAATCTTTGGAAGTAACGATGTTCTACTAGTTCAAAAATCAATGCATTTGGAATGGTAATAAATCCGTAAATTGGGTCGTTAAATATCTTGAGTTTGTTAATTGTCATCAAACTTTGATCATTACATTAATTTTAAACAAATATACATGAACACTATAAATATTCTTTGGGTTGACGACGAAATTGATTTATTAAAACCCCATATTCTCTTTTTGGAACAGAAACAATATAAGGTCACAACTTGCAAAAGCGGTACAGAAGCTCTTGAAATAATCGATGACACTAATTTTGATATTGTTTTTCTGGACGAAAACATGCCTGGTTTAACGGGGTTAGAAACTCTCAATGAAATTAAGGCCAGACGTGCGAACCTTCCAGTTGTGATGATTACCAAAAGCGAGGAGGAATATATTATGGAAGAAGCTATTGGCAGCAAAATAGCCGATTATCTCATAAAGCCAGTAAATCCGAACCAAATTTTATTGAGCTTGAAGAAGAATTTAGACCATTCACGTTTGATCTCTGAAAAGACGACTTCCAATTACCAGCAGGAATTCAGGAAAATTGCCATGGATTTATCGATGGTGAAAAGTTATGAAGAATGGTCTGAATTGTATCAAAAATTGATTTATTGGGAATTACAGCTGGAAGATATTGAGGATGCCGGAATGACTGAAATCTTGGAATCACAAAAAAATGAGGCCAATCTTCAGTTCGGAAAATTTATTGAAAGAAACTATCCAGATTGGTTCGGTAATGATGCTGATGCTCCTATAATGTCACACACCCTTTTTAAAGAAAAAGTTGTTCCAGAATTGAGCGACAAGCAGCCCACTCTATTGGTAGTGATAGATAATCTACGCTATGACCAATGGAAGGCATTCGAACCTTTTGTAAATAATTATTACAAGAAAGTTTCTGAA
>JAGXIE010000009.1 GCA_024635765.1 Flavobacteriaceae bacterium
CTTCTATCCATATTACCATAGTTCGCCATACTACTTGTTGCTGCTGGGTACGTCGCACTTAACGCTGCAACAATAGCGTCATAATCTGAATCAACTAACGTATATCTAATGGTATTATCAGGAACCCAAACACCATTATCAAAACCAAATTGTAGGGTTGTAGAAATTGTTGATTCGTAAGCTAGAAATTCACCATTCATTACAGTATATAAATTTCCTCTTCTTTGTGCCCCACTTGAACTAGAGAAATAGTCATAGATAACAATTAATTCTTCGTCTTCTTGCGCATAAGGAAAGTTTAAATTTAAGAATGTAGGCAAATAATTATTTGGTGATAGTGAACTACTAAAGTTATTGTACTGTCCTGGTTGGCCTGAACCCTCTCCCATTGAATCATAATCAGCAGAACTTAAGTAGTAAACACCATCTACATCTTGCCATGAACCTCCAGAATACATGAAATATTCTCCTTTAGAGTTTGTTGCTCCAGTAGCACCAAGAGTTTTGATAGCTAAATTAGAAACTCTCCATCTTCCGGCATCCGTATCTGAAGAAACGTATTTAAAGGCAATATTAATAGTTTGACCATCAAATGCGGAAAAATCATAATCTGGTGACGTTGTAGAGCTTCCGAATGCGGTTTTGTCAAAATTTAAAGCAGTCCATGTAGCTGTAGCAGGATCTCCACTATAATTTGAAGAAATCAATATGTCTATTTGATCGGGAACCGAAAGAAAATCAATTTCTTGGGTTATTTGTAATTTAAGATTAGTTTCTCCTGATAAATCAATAGATGGAGACACTAACCATTCTTCATTGGCAACGGCGCCTCCAAAATAACCATTACCTTGAACATAACCAGATTGGGATGTCCAAACATCTTCTGCTCCAGAAACTTCAACAACAGTCCATCCTGCAAAACTACCTGCGAAATCATATTCGACCAAATTGGCTAAACCTACAACTGGGTTCTCAAAATATTGCTTATATTTCGCTAACACAATTTGTCCCTCAGTTGGACTAGTAATTTGACTAGATAATACAGCAGGAATTTGCGATGTAGCATTCACATTAGGATAAAAACCAAAGGCATCACTTCCTGTTGAAGCGTAGTCAGAATTAGATAATTGGTATATATCAGAGCCTGTAAAATCACTTACACCTTCTGCGTTTCCAATATATAGTTGGTATCCAACTAATACAGAAGATCCTTGACCCCAGAAAGGGTATTTTTCTGCTAAAAAAGCAGGTAAGGCTACTTTAGCGTCCTCAACCGAACTAAAACTACCAAAATCCAGACCTAATTCAGCATAATCATCACTTGTAAGTGTGTATGATTCATTTCCCACAATTGGATCTTCTGAAGAATCCAATCGGTCGTAAATATCTTCCATAGGGTTACAGCCCACCAAGGTCATCCCTAAAATTGCTAAACAATAAATTATTCTTTTCATTTCAATTATTTTTTAAAAATTAAGTTTTAAACCAACACTATATGTTCTACCAGGACCATAATAAACTTGTGCTTTAAATGCACTTCCATCGATATCATTGGCATCAGAAACATACTCTGTATTGAATGCATTATTTACCTTACCTAATAAAGTCGCTTCGAAAGATCCCATATCAAATGAATGTCTTATACCAACATCAAACAATCCAAAATCAGGAATTTGCCAAACTTCTGGTAAATCATTACTCCCTCTATTTGTAACATCATAAGAAGCATAGTTATCTCCTGCATAATTATAATCTACATAAACAGTTGTTCTTGCAGCAAAATTATAATTTGCTCCTAATGCAAATGTAGTTTGGGCAGCATCTCCCACTTTAATACCGTCCGCAAAAACCTCTACAACATCTACGATATCCCCGGCTTGATTTCGAATATCTGCTGATACATTACTTTTCCATTGCCAATTTCCTAAAGAAACCATACCAGTTAATGTTAAATTGCCCGTAGCCTTATATCTAAAGTCAACTTCAACACCTTGGTGTAATGCATCTATACCTTGTAAATTATAAAAAAATATGTCCTCTCCAGTACCAATTGAACCTCCAAATGATTTATCTAACCAATTTGTATAATATACATTCACATTAGCACTCAATTTGTCACCACGGAAACCATAGCCTAACTCTGCACTAAACACTTTTTCGTTTACGGCATCTTCATTTGGAATGATTCCATCTTCATCTAAGAACACATTATCTAAAAATGGTGCTTTAGAGAAATACCCCACATTAACGAATACATTATTGTTTGAATTTAAATTGTAGTTACCACCACCTTTAATGCCATAACCTAAAAAATCAACCCAATCAGATTCTCTACTTCCAACGATGGTATTATTCATAAATTCTTTTTGTTTATAACTACTATTAGAAACATCAGCCGCCATAAATAAATTAAAAGAATCGGTTAACTGGTATTCTGCCTGTCCAAAAAGACCATATCTCAATACAACGCCATCGTAGTCTTTATTATATTTATCGCCAACTTGTAAAGGTTTGCCAAATGCAAAAGTATCAGTTTCATTATCTAGGAAAAATTGTCCTCCTAATAAATCATCAACTTGATACCAGTGGGACCCAACATATGAACGACCATCTAAACCTCCTGATATCGTCAATTTATCATTGATTTCATTTCGGTATGTAGACAATATTCCATACCATTCATGAGAATTTCTAGAAGATGAAATGATATCACTTGAACCATCCACACCATTATCTCTATTTTCTCTCACGACTCTATCAAAATCGATAGGCTGTAAACCTGTTAATCCTATTCTATAATCTGCAGATCCTATTTTAGAACCTTCATCTCTTCGTCCTCCACCAGATCCAAAGGATGCATATACGGCTGTTGATAAAGCTGAATTGTCATTTATATTCCATAAATGGTTTAAAGACATTTGAGGTTTGTGATAAAAATTGTATGATTGATGATAGACCTCCCCATTTTTGTAACCCCAGTCTTTATTAGCCGTTTGGGGTCCGGAATCAGTATCTTGTAATTCCTCTATGGTCGAACGGTTAAAGCGTTGACCGTGTTGCTGCTGTGCTCCAAACGCAGTAAATGACAGTCTATGCGCGTCATTTATTTGTTGAGAAAGACTAACAAAGTAGTTATATCCTGAAAATTCAGTTCCATCTACATAACCGTCACCAGATATTTTTGATGCACTAACTGTCGCAGCGAATCCCTTTTCAGTTAATCCTGTAGAATATGTCATACCATATTTAAGATATCCGTCATTTCCGATACTAGACATAATATTACCACCTTTAACAGCATCAGTTGTTTTAGTAATAATATTGATGGTACCACCAACAGATGGGACTGCAACTTTAGAAGCTCCCAATCCTCTTTGAACTTGCAACGATGAAGTGACATCACCAAGTCCTGCCCAGTTACTCCAATAAACATTACCATTTTCCATGTCGTTTACTGGAACACCGTTAATCATAACAGCTACATTCTCAGAATCAAACCCTCTTAAGTTTACACGTCCATCACCGTAACCACCTCCTGCTCTAGTTGCATACACCCCTGGAGTAGATTTTAATATTTCTGGAAACTCTTGAGTTCCCAATTTTAGCTCAATTTCGGCCGCTTTAATAGTTGAGACGGCAACAGGTGTTTTTCGGTCAACAGCAACCGACGCTGTAATCATAATTTCTTCGAGGCCTACATCGCTACTTTGTAAGGTTACCGTTTCTAATGTTTGATCACCAGAAAATGAAATAGTTTGTGACACATAACCGACATAGCTAATTATGATTTCACCTGAAGAAGCCCTCGTTTTTAAAGTGAAGTTTCCGTCAAAATCTGTGTTTGTACCATTTGTAGTCCCTTTTTCAATGATATTAGCTCCTGGTAAAGGCGCATCCATATCGGAACCCATCACTTTTCCTGTAATAGTACTTTGAGCCATTGCGACGGTTGTCAAACATAAAGCAAAAACAGTCAATAAAATTTTAGTTGTTTTTTTCATTAGAATTATTTGTTAGTCATTTAATTTTTTTGCAAAAATCGACATATTAAACGGGTCGAGTTTTAACTTAATGTTAAGAAATTTTTTCGCAACGAATTTACACATTTTGACCGCAGAGCACGTTCTAATAAAGTGAAATTTTTAAGAAGTTTTTAACAACTAAAGGGACAAATTTTTATAATACCTTAAAATATTGGTGGTAGAGGCATCATGATCTGTAATTTGATTTTCTTTATCAAATTCTTGCAAAATTGTATTGGCCAGTTGCTTGCCAAGCTCTACACCGAATTGGTCGTAACTAAAAATATTCCAAATGACACCTTCCACAAAGATTTTGTGTTCGAATAATGCAATAAGTTTTCCCAAACTTTCTGGTGTCAACTGATTGATAAGTATGGTAGTAGTTGGTTTGTTCCCATCAAATTTCTTGAATGGTAATAACCTTTGAATTTGATCTTTTGAAATTTGTTGCTTTTGTAACTCTTCAATCACCTCAACTTCTGACTTGCCATGGAGTAAGGCCTCTGTTTGAGCAATAAAGTTAGACATCAATTTATTATGGTGCTCTTTATTGCCATATAATGACTTTCCAAAACCAATAAAGGTGGCAGGAATAAGTTTAGTGCCTTGATGAATTAGTTGAAAAAAGGCATGTTGGGAGTTGGTTCCTGGCTCTCCCCAAATAACACTTCCCGTTTGGTAATTAACTTTATTTCCACTTCTATCGATGCTTTTGCCATTACTTTCCATGATGGCCTGTTGTAAATAGGTGGTGAATTGATTTAAATATTGCGAATATGGAATCACGGCTTCGCTCTCTTCATCAAAAAAGTTAGTATACCAAACGCTTAACAGCGCTAATATTACCGGAATGTTCTGATCAAATTCTTCATGTTTAAAATGTTCATCCATCTTGTGCGCACCCAACAATAACTTCTCGAAATGTTCATAACCTATAGAGAGACTAATGGATAACCCGACGGCACTCCAAAGTGAAAATCTTCCTCCTACCCAATCCCACATTGGGAAGATGTTCTGTTCGTCTATTCCAAATTCCTTGACCTTATTGATATTAGTAGAAACTGCTACAAAATGTTTTGAAACATCTTCTCTGTTTCCGGATTTCAGAAACCATTCTCTAATAGTAGTTGCATTTGATAAGGTTTCTTGGGTCGTGAATGTTTTTGAAACAATTACAAATAAGGTCGTTTCTGGATTTAGCTTTTTCAATACCTCATTCACATGATCTCCGTCCACGTTACTCACAAAATGTGTTGTGAGATGGTTTTTATAATATTGAAGTGCTTCTACTACCATGGCAGGTCCTAAATCTGATCCGCCAATTCCTATATTTACAATGTCCGTAAATTTTTTATCAGTAAAACCTATTCGTTGGCCATCGACCACTTCATTCGTAAAATCCTCTATTTGCTTTTTAACATGACGTATTTCTGGCATCACATTCTCGCCATTAACGAAAAAGTCAGCATATATTGGATCGCGTAAGGCTACATGTGCGACTGCACGGTTTTCTGTTTCATTGATCGGATCTCCTGAAAAGTATTTTGAAATGGCATCCTTTAAATCTACCTCATTTGCCAACTGCAACAAGAGATCTTTTGTTTCAGCAGTCATTCGGTTTTTAGAATAATCCACATAAAAGTCCTGCCATTTAACAGTCATTCGATTTGCTCTTTCTTTATCTTGAGCGAACCATTTTGTCATGTGAACGTCTTTAACGGTCTCGAAATGTGCCTTTAGTGATTTCCAAGCGTTAGTTGTGGTTGGATTAATTGATTTTAATGCCATTTAATCGATTTGACTGATTAGATTTTTTTCTGAAGAAAATGGTTTTTTCTTTATGTCCTTATATGGAATGTCATCCAATTGTACCTTTAAGGGCTGTATGAATTGTTGATATTTTTCTTTTAAAGCATCTGGAATGCTTTCAGCTGTTGGCAGTTTTTCCCTGAATGGATCTACTTGCTGCCCATTTTTCCAAAAGCGATAACACACGTGAGGCCCACCGGTATTTCCGGTCATTCCTACATACCCAATAACATCTCCTTGTTTTACATATTGCCCTTTCCTTACCGCTTGCTTGCTCATGTGCAAGTACTGCGTGCTATAAGTATCATTGTGTTTAATTTTTACGTATTTGCCATTTCCTCCTTTTTGCGTGGACTCTATGACAGTTCCATTTGCGGTTGCGAGAATAGGTGTTCCTATTCCTGCTGCAAAATCGGTTCCTTTATGAGGTCGCAGTGCATAACCGTAATATGCAATGCGGCGATTAAGATTATAACGTGATGAAATGCGGCTAAACTGAACTGGTGCTTTTAAGAATGCACGTTTAAGACTTTTAGATTTTTCGTCAAAATAAGTAAGCCCTTTTTGAATACTATCTGTTTTAAATCCAAAGGCATAGAAATCTTCGCCTTTATGCTGAAAATAGGCGGCTTCAATACTTTCCAATCCTACAGACATATCACCTTCAATAAAACGCTCTTTGTAAATAATTTTAAATTTATCACCCTTTTGAACCTTAAAGAAGTTGATTGTCCAGGCATAAATATCAGCCATCTCATTAATCAATTGATAAGGCAATCCTTGTCCTTCCATGGTAACGGATAAATTGTCCATAATCGTTCCCGACGCCTCTTTTGTGACAATTGTCACTGGTTTGCTTTCTTGATATGTTACTATAGAATCCGCAAACTTGATGACCACATAATCAATGCTATTAGGTTGGTAGATAAAACATTCAGGGGTTTGCAAAGAATCTTTAGAGCACAACAAAGTATAAGGCTTGCCGATTTGCAGCTTTCGAATATCATAAGAATCCTTGGCACTCTCTGCGATGTTGTGAACTTGACTGTAACCTATATTATTGCGCTGCAAAATGGCTCCAAAGCTATCTCCGTTTTTAATGGTATCTCTCTTGACGAAGTAATCGTTAAGATTAAATCCGAATTCAATAACCTCTGGCTCAACGTATGCTTGCAATTCATCTTCAACGACAACTGGTTTGTCTTTTTTGCATGAAAAAAAGCTGACAGAAATTAAAAGTGCTATTAATAATTTTCTTTGCTTCATGTAACTGTTCACTTAATTTATTAAATATTTGTTCCCCAATTCTCTAACTCTTCTTTAGTCCAAAGTTTTGGGAAAAAAATGCGCCGCTGGTATTTCGGGTGCATATATTTTTTCCAATCGCTTCCACCTGTTGCTTCCACTTTTGTACTACCACTCTCTATGTAATGTTTGGCCGCATTATAATGTGCCATTACCCAAGTGATATTTACTGTATAATCATAATGTCGCATTGCTTTGACCAAATCTTCGTCTTTTTGGTCTTGTTCTGGCAATTCTTTAAAACGTGTCCACAGATTTTTAGTATTGTAATTTTCCATAAATCGGAGAAACTCGTCCTTATATCGATTTTCAAAATTAATCAAAAGTGTGGATTTTTTGCCGGTTTTATAATCTTTTCCTGCTGCTTGCCAGTATAAATGATCAAAAGCGTGCAAATATGGGGTATTTCTATCAATCTTTGCACGAAATCTATAGTCAATTAAATTGATTAATTCTGTAGATGCAAACTCGATTAAACGATACTGTGCACTTTGAAAACCACTTGCAGGAGTCAATGTAGTTCTAAACTTCATATACTGTTCTACTTCCATTCCTTCTCTCATAATATTAAAAGAGGTGGTCAACATGTCAAAATAGCGACTGACTCGCATAATTTTACTTTCAAAAAACACTACGTCCAGCTGATCCTTTTCAGCAACTTGTGATATCTCCCAAAGAATCATCTTAAAAATAAGCTCATTGATCTGATGATAGGCGATAAAAACCATTTCATCTGGTAATGTAGTGCGCTGTATTTGAAGGTTCAACAAGGCATCAGTTTGAATATAATCCCAATACGTCATAGGCTTACTATAGAGCAAGCCTTCGAGGTGAGTTTGAGTATCTTGATTGATGGATTTGAACTTCTTTTGAAGGTCTTCTAATATAGGATCAAAATTGGTTTGGTTAGACATGGTTTTTTAATCAAATTGAATTTGGAATGTATGTTTTAATCCCCTGAATGCTTCTAAATTGGCTTGTAAAGATCCTACCGCTAAATCAGCTTTAACTTTTAAAGGTATTTTATTCTCATCTGCACTGACCCATAAAGTCAAACTTTCTTCTTCCTTGAAAACACGTCCAGCCATTACGTACGGTCTAAATTTAAATGTTTTAACCTTACCAAATTTGGTTTCAATGGTTTCTCTACCCAAAAATTTAAGTTTGAAATTATAATTTTCTTCGTCAAAAAACATATTAAGAGAAACTATATCACCTTCTTTTATGGTTGAGGTTTCATAATTGTTTCTAAGATAGTAAAACGCAGACACCATGTCTTGAACATTTTTTTCTGTGGCATGTATACTTTGGGTTTTATGCTTCTTATTATTTACGTAGGCTTTATTATTTGTTTGATCAAATTCGGTCTCTACATCTTTTGTGTGTCCACCTTCATCTATTTGTCTAATTGATTTGTATGGTAATCCAGTAGTTTTATCAATATAGGTTTCATAACGATCTTTTACTTTAAAAAACCATTTGATGGCTCCAGTAGTCCAGCCCTTACCTACTACGTGGTAAACTGGTTTGCCTTTATAAATTGTTTCATCAACCGTTAAGGTCGCATTACCGGCCTTTAACCAATTACTATAACTCATTTCAAACTTAAACCATTCTCCTGACTGAAAAGCTTGTGGCTTCTGGGAGAAAGACATTTGGAAGCAAAAAATTGCGAAATATATAAGTGCGATCTTTTTCATAATTAGATATCATTGTAAATGCCACCTGTGAACAGTACATTTTGATGTTTGCAAGTAGATTTACAATTACTGTTCCAAAAATATAAAAAAACTTCAAACTAGTTATGAATAAGGCGTTTGATTGGTGTTAAATAAATGTTTAAATTTTGAAATTAGATGAAAGACCGCTATGATTCTAATCAGATGAACCAAGACTAAAGGCTAAAACCTATAAAGTACCGCGTTTCTCTTGCTCTCTTTCTATAGATTCAAAAAGCGCTTTAAAATTCCCAGCTCCAAAACCTCGTGCTCCCATACGTTGTATGATTTCAAAAAACAATGTAGGTCTGTCTTCCACAGGTTTTGTAAAGATTTGCAATAGATAACCTTCTTCGTCTGCATCAATCATAATGCCTAGTCCTTTTAAAGTTTCGATATCTTCACGTAACTCGTGGTTGTGATCATGTAATCGCTTGGGCACTGCTCTGTAATACTCTTCTGGAGGCGTCGATAAAAACTCGACACCTCTTGATTTTAATTTGGCGACTGTGGTTATGATATCATCGGTTGCCACAGCGATATGTTGAACCCCTGAACCTTCATAAAAATCGAGATACTCTTCAATTTGAGATCTTTTCGCAGCTTTTGCAGGTTCATTAATTGGGAATTTAATGCGTCCATTACCATTACTCATTACTTTACTCATCAAAGCTGAATATTCGGTATGGATTTGCTTGTCATCAAATGATAAAAAGTTGACGAAACCCATGACGTCTTCATACCATTTGACCCACGTGTTCATTTGTCCCCAACCCACATTGCCCACCATGTGGTCAATA
>JAGXIE010000097.1 GCA_024635765.1 Flavobacteriaceae bacterium
GTTACCAGCACATTTTAGCTGTCTACCCTCCAACAATCAAGCGTGCCGCCTTCAAGCGTTGGTATACATGACATTGCACCACATAGAGTTTACCTGGTTTCACTACAGCATTACCTGTACATACTTTCTGTTGCACTTTTCCTAGCCTCACGACTGGTGGCCGTTAACCACTATGTTGCACTGCGGTGTTCGGACTTTCCTCCCAAATATTAAATTTGAGCGATAAGGCGATTTACTTGTTGCAAAAGTACACAAATTGTTAATAACTACTATCAAATTCTGAATTCAGAATTCTGAATTCAGAATTGAATTTTTAACTTTGTTACTTGCAGTTTGGCATCATGAGATACTAAACTGGATTCAGCATAAATAATGGAACATTTTGTAGTATCAGCTCGTAAATATAGACCACAGACCTTTAAGGATGTTGTGGGCCAGCAAGCTATTACCAATACCTTACTGAATGCCATTGAACGTAATCATTTGGCACAAGCACTCTTATTTACTGGACCTCGTGGTGTTGGTAAAACCACCTGTGCACGTATCCTTGCCAAAATGATCAATAGTGATGGTACCGAACAGCAAGATGAGGATTTTGCCTTTAACATTTTTGAGTTGGATGCCGCTTCAAACAATTCTGTAGATGACATCAGAAACCTAACAGATCAAGTAAGGATTCCACCTCAAGTCGGAAAATACAAAGTTTATATCATCGATGAGGTTCATATGCTGTCACAGTCTGCATTCAATGCGTTTCTTAAAACGTTAGAAGAACCACCAAAGCATTGTATATTCATTTTGGCAACTACAGAAAAACATAAAATCATCCCAACGATTTTATCGCGCTGTCAGATATTCGATTTTAAACGAATTACAGTCAAAGACGCCAAAGACTATCTCAAATACATTGCCAAAGAACAGAATATAGATGCGGAAGATGATGCTTTGCATATTATAGCGCAAAAAGCTGATGGCGCGATGCGTGATGCACTGTCTATTTTTGATAGGGTCGTAAGTTTTTCGGGAAAGAATTTAACCCGCCAAGCAGTTACAGAAAACTTGAATGTTCTCGATTATGAAACTTATTTTACAAGTACCGACTTAATACTTGAAAATAAGATACCAGAGTTGCTATTGCAATTCAACGATACGCTTTCTAAAGGGTTTGATGGGCATCATTATATTTCTGGATTAGCATCACACTTTAGGGATTTGATGGTCTGTCAAAACGAACAGACAATTCAATTATTAGAAGTAGGTGATGAAACCAAAACCAAATATCAAGAACAATCAATTAAAGCTCCATATAGCTTTCTCTTAAAAGGTATCGAACTTGCCAATGACTGCGACCTCAAATATAAAAGCAGTAAAAATCAGCGCTTACTTGTAGAACTGACCTTAATGCAACTCGCCTCTATCACTTTTGATGGAGAAAAAAAAAATAGCAGTCACTACATAATTCCAGCATCTTATTTTAGAGCTAAAGGTATTAAGCCAATTGCTGTTAAAGTTCCAATCAAAGAAGAACCTGCAACTGTTAAACAACCGATAGAAGCAGAAAAAGTAGATAACCCAAAAGTTGAGGAATATGCTCAAGAGCCTGTCCCTGTCATTGATTTAAAAAGTGATTCCCATCGCACTTCTGGATTGTCCCTTAAAAGCATTAAAGCGAAAAAAGAACACCTAATCAGACAAATGGAAGTGGTTATTGATCCCAATGACCTTCCGAAAGAGCCAATAAAAGAAGAGGAACTGCTCAAAGCTTGGAAATCATATATAAAATCGTTAGAAACCAAAGGCGAACGAATTATGGCATCCATTTTAACAATGGATACCCCAAAATTAGAAGATACCAAGATTCATTTGGAATTTCCCAACGAAACACTTAAAATTGAGTTGGAGCGTGCACAATTTCCGTTAATGGAATATCTTCGTAAGACCTTAAAAAATTACGATTTATCTTTGAACATCACTGTAAACGAAGAAATTGCAAAGCAGTATGTCTTTACACCAATGGAGAAATACCAAAAATTGAAAGAAAAAAATCCTAATATTGAGTTGTTGAAGAAGACGTTTGGGTTGGATATTTAGATCATAGTTGTTAGAGCCAAATTAAAGTTAAATGAAAACCCTTTTTTTACTTACGTTAATAAGTGTTGCTTTTGTAAGTTGTGATGGCCGAAAAAGTAAAAGTGTCGCCTTAAAGGAGTCTATTGAAAAGCTTAAAGATTCTGCTGGAACTTTAGAAACTATTAAATATTTCCCTGAAGAATATGCTGAAAACGTGAGAGATTCGATTTTGAGCAATGGTTTTAGGGTAAAAATTAAGACCTATACTGATTTGAACAATAGCTATCTTCATGAATTTGAAATAGATTCAGTATTAAACAAGCATTATTATAGAAATTATATTGCAGAAATAGAAGTATTAAAAAATCACAGACAAATTCTAAAGCTAAAAGTAGATAATTCATTTATTGTGAATAACGATCCGTCATCAGACAAATATCTAGAAGATCTGACAATGCACGGTGTATGGATAGATCAGTCTAAATCTAATGATCACAAAAATGTGGTCATCGACTTTCTGTTTTGCAAACCTGAAACTGATGTTTGCTTTTACTTTGAAATGACAATTGATCAAGAAGGACATTATCAACTAAAAGAGATTAAAGAGAACGTATAATATGCTCGGACTAAAACTACCCACAGACCCACGATGGGTAAATATTGTAGAAAAGAATATAGAAGATATTTTGACCGACCATGCTTACTGCGAGCAAAAAGCGGCAAGCACAGCCATATCATTGATTGTTAGCTTTCCTGAATACACAGATTTGGTTCAAGAAATGATCGCATTGGTAAAAGAAGAAATCAGTCATTTTAAAATGGTTCATGATAAAATTCTTGAAAATGGATGGACACTTGGACGTGACCGAAAAGATGATTACGTTATTCAGTTACTGACATTCTTTCCAAAAGGCGGAAGCAGAACCACACAATTGGTGCATCGCTTATTATACGCTGCATTGATTGAGGCGCGCAGCTGTGAACGGTTTAGGCTTTTATCAGAAGAACTTGAAAATAAAGAATTGGCAGAGTTTTATAGGAAATTAATGGTCAGTGAAGCCAATCATTACACAATGTTTTTGGGTTTTGCAAGGCAGTATGGTGATCGAAAAGAAGTCGATGAAAAATGGCAACAATTATTGGATTTTGAAGCTGACATCATGAAAGATTTAAGTAAGAGTGAAACTATTCATGGATGATTCAAACTAAAGATGACTAACCCTCTTAAAACATTATCCTAAATTTTCTGTCGGTTGAAATAAAGCTTATCAATAAGTATTCTAATTATTTCGATTAATAAAAAAAGCTCCAACCAATGATTGAAGCTATTAATTATATTTGTTTTCAGATTACATTTTTATACCAAACCCAATCTGAATAGTGTTGTTCTTGGCTTCAATTCCTACTAAATCCTCATCTAGGACATTTGTGATACCGTAAGAAAAACGCGCATCAATGAATAATTCCTCGGTAATCATATACTCTACACCTCCAATTCCTGAAAATGAAAACGTCGAGAATGCATCCTGATTTTTCCATGTTTTCAGGCTTGCCATCGGTCCTACTCCAACGGTAAAATTATTACCAAGGTTAAACCGAAGCATGATAGGCATTTGAATGTAATCTGCTTTTAACTCGTCTGCTTTAGCCCCTTCAGCTGAATATTGCAATTCTATCAAACCTGACAAAGATTCCGAAAAAGCATAATCCACAAAACCACCAAATGCAAAACCATTTCGATGATCATTTCGAAAATCGGGATCAGGCGTAAAATCCAGATTGGAAATGTTGACTCCTGTTCTTACCCCATACTTGGTTTCCTGTGAAAAAGTTAAGGTCGTGATACTTACGAATATTAATAAGCTAACAATTGTTTTCATAGTAAATTGATTTGAGAGTGTGAATATAATTTGAAAAGACCCAATTCCAATAAATATTAGTTGTGTAACTCAAAAAATAAGACAAAATACCTATTTACGCCATTTTTACACTTGAAACGGTTTCAAAATAAACACTTTTGATGATTCCATCTGACAAACCAATTTTTGGAACATATATATCTTTTGCACCACTCCATTTCATTGCCGAAAGATAAATTCTCGTGGCTGGAATAATGACATCTGCCCTATCTTGATTGAGGTCCAGTTCGGTAATGCGCTCTTCGTATGAATATGTTTGCAACATTTGGTAGAACGAGGTCAAATAGAAATAAGTCAATGGTTTTCCCGCGGCCTTTCCTGATATTTTGAAAATCTTGTTAATGTTTCCCCCAGAACCTATTAAATCGATTTTTTCATACTCTTTAATGCTGGATTTAATCCATTGTTCCAAATCAAACCAAGCTTCTTTTTGAACGATATCATTCAATAGTCTAACTGTTCCAATCTTAAATGACCTGGAGGCTACAGTTTTGCCTTGATGGATAACAGTGAATTCTGTACTTCCACCTCCAACATCAACGTATAGATATGTTTTATTATCGTCGATATATTGATTCAAGTCCGTAGCTGCGATGATCGCAGCCTCTTCTTCGCCGTTAATAATATCAATATTTATTTTACATAGTTTGGCTATGTTTTTAGCTACATTGGGTCCGTTTTCTGCTTCACGCATTGCGGAAGTAGCACAAGCTTTATAGCAAGTGACCTTATGAGCTTGCATTAAAAGTCTAAATGCATTCATAGTGTCAATTAGGCGTACTTCGTTTTCTGTGGAAATTTGCTGATTAATAAAAACATCAGCTCCTAATCGAATGGGCACACGCACTAATGAACTTTTTTTAAACATTGCAGGCTTCCCTTTTTGCTCAATTATATTTGAAATAAGTAAACGAACAGCATTTGAACCAATATCAATTGCTGCGTACTTCTTAATGATTAACATATTAATTCTGTAATTTCTTTAAAAAATAGTCGTATGTATCAAATTGTGAATGCACTCTTGGCAAGTCATTTCGCTTATATGCATTACTTTGTGTTTCATCCAAAATTCGTGCTTTTACATTATCATTCCAACAAATTTCGAAAATATCCATAAGCTCTTGCTTTATGTCCTCGTCATAAATCGGACAAGTAACTTCGACCCTGTTCTCAATATTACGTGTCATCCAATCTGCTGAAGATATATATACTTTTGGGTCGTTGTCGTTACAAAATACGAGCAGCCTAGTGTGTTCTAAAAACTTATCAATGATACTAATGATTTCAATATTCTCACTCATGCCTGGAACCCCAGGCACGATACAACAAATACCTCTTATAATCATTTGAATTTTTACACCTGCCCTACTTGCTTCATATAGTTTGTCAACCATCATATAACTAGATATACTGTTTAGCTTGATTTTGATATATGCTGGTTTTCCTTGTTTGACATTCTCAATTTCAGCATCAATTAATCTAAAGAGCCTAGATATCGTATAGTGAGGTGAGGTTATGATATGTTTATATCTAAAAATTTTATAGTTAGTCTCAAAAAAACTAAACACCTTATGAATGTCCTTTAAGATATGTTGGTCTGCTGTAAATAGTGTAAAATCAGTATATAATTTAGCAGTCGATTCGTTGAAATTACCAGTGCTGATAAATCCATACCGAATGAGTCTCGAATCTTCTTCCCGTTCAATGATACACATCTTGCTATGCACCTTGAGTCCTTTAACACCAAAAAGGAGATTTACGCCATCAGATTCCATTTGTTCAGCATAATCTATATTGGCTTGTTCATCAAAACGAGCCTGTAACTCTATTGATACTGTTACCTTCTTTCCGTTTTTAGCTGCATTTATTAACGAACTTGCGACATGAGAAATTTGCGCAAGACGATAAATTGTAATTTTGATCGTTTTGACTTGAGGATCTAATGCTGCTTCACGCAAAAATTTTACGATGTACGAAAATGTATGAAAAGGTGTATATAATAGGAAATCTTTTTGGGCAATTGTTGAAAAAATACTTCTTTCGAGACTCAAACCTATTACTGGTAAAGGGCTTATTTTTTCATACAACAAATCTGCTCGTCCAAGACTTGGAAAATCCATGTAGTCACGACGATTGTGATATCTTCCACCAGGAATTACACTGTCATTAGACTCAATCGACATTTTGGTCATGAAGTAATGCAGCGTTTCTTCATCTATAGTTTTATCGTAAACAAAACGAATTGGTTCACCTATTTGACGATGTTTGACACTATCAGAAATCTTTTCTATAAAACTTTTACTTAGATCACTGTCGAAATCCAGCTCGCCATCTCTTGTTATTTTTATCATATGAGCCGAGATTTCTTGAAACTCGAAAATGCTAAAAATATCATGTAAACAATATCGCAACAAATCATCCAACATGATGATATTGTTATTATTGTCTTTTTTTGGAAGTACCACAAATCGATCCATCGTTCTTGGTATTTCGATTAATGCGTATTGGTTTTTGTGATCTGAAAGTCGCATTCTGCACGCAAGATAAGCTGCACTATCCTTTAAAGTTGGCAAATCTACCTGATCGCTTAACACGATTGTAACCAATGCAGGACTAACATATTGAATGAAGTAATTTTTTATAAAGGTATGTTGTGATTCATCAATTTGATCTTCATTGATGAAATAAATATTTTTCGCCTCTAATTTGAGATGTATCTTACTTAAAATATCTAGACTTTCACTTTGTTGCTTAATAACAATTTGAGTTATGATTTCCAGTAGTTCACTGGCCGCATAACCCCCTAATTCACTTCTTCCCGCTTTACCAGCTTCTTCTATACGTTTTACAGTTGCATAACGGACTTTAAAAAATTCATCAAGGTTGTTTGAAAATATTCCCAAAAAACGTAATCGTTCGATCAATGGAACAGCCTCATCTTCTGCTTCTTGTAGTACCCTTGCATTAAATTGCAACCAGCTAATTTCTCTATTAATGTAGCTGTTTTTGTCTTTAGTCATTCAATCTAAATATTTATAGTACAAATATATTCTATTTAAGTTGCAAATGAAAAATGACAAAAGATAAGATGTGTCATTATGATATGATGAAAATATATGGGCTAATTATTAAAAATATATTTTCGGCTAGAAATAATAGAATTTTATAACTGATATAATTAGGATTTTAAATGTCTAGGAAACAGAGTCATTTTAGTATGCCCTTTGTCGGTGTTTTTCCAGGAGTCAATATTAAATTGTAACATAACTAATCCACATGTTGGTACATTATCTATGTATTCATCTCCGAAATTATTGGCAATTTCTGTAAATGCATGGTTATGGCCAAAAATCATGACATTTTTGTAATCATCATTGAGATTACGAATAAAATTGGCAACTTGTCTGCCTTCAAAATCATATAATTCATCAGTAATTTTCAATAAATCTGAAGTAAAATTGAGAGCATCCATAAAAATATTACAGGTCGTCAATGCTCTGTTCGCCGGACTTGAAAATACGGCATCAGGCTTTAAATCATGTTTTAACAGTTCATTTGACAGTAAATTCGCATCGGAGTAACCACGACTGCTCAAAGGTCTGTCAATGTCAGTAACATCGTGCTCCCATGATGATTTTGCATGTCTAATTAAGATAAGTGTTTTCATTTATTTTTCGATAAAGTGCAAAATACTTCGATAAAGTGTTGCATATTTCCGTTTTAACGATTATTTTCGTCGCTTCAACATTTATTTTTGCACATCAGTTTTGTAATGCGTTGATTTGCTGTATAAAATTAATATAAATGACCCCAAATCAAAAACATATTAATAAATCCATTTCCCTAGCATTGGTTTCCAATGTTCTTCCCTCAACATTTTTAGATTTTGTAATACGGCATATTTTTAATTATAACGTTTATAATTATAGTTTGCTAATACAAACGCTTAAATAAATATAAGTATTAAAATATTACAAAACGAAAATATAATAATTGTTATAATATTTTCGGATTACTGTAAAAAACAAAAAAATCCCATTTATTAAAATTAGGGCTTATGAAAACAA
>JAGXIE010000098.1 GCA_024635765.1 Flavobacteriaceae bacterium
CCGTTTAAAAAAGCTCTTAATGTAAACTCACCTGCGTTAGCCATTCTGCAACCATTCCGTAAAAATAATTGCAAGATTTCCTGTTGAATATATAAACTCCCATGGCATGAAATCTCCACTACATTTTCGCCTGTATAAGAGTGTGGATTTTTAAAAACAGTCACTAAAACTTCGTCAATCACGCGAGGTTCATCTACAATATGTCCTAAATGAACTGTATGGGATTTTTGCGTTGACAAGGTTTTACCAGAAATAGACCTGAAAAAATTTGAACCAATAGTAATGGCATCATTTCCTGAAAGACGTATCACAGCAATGGCACCACTTCCCGAAGGAGTTGCCAAAGCGATTATGGTATCATTTTGAAACATAGCTAAAATTTAAACAAAAGTATGGCAAATTTGTAATTTCGAAGTCACAAACGCCATCTTCTTTAAGATTTTATTATTATTTAGTTTATGATAACTTACTATATTTGTATCACAAAAAAATAGATAAAATGAAAAATATTATTAGCATTTTAATGATCGGACTTCTTCTGACAGCTTGTAATAAAGAGGTAAAAAAGACAGATGGATATGTCATTAATGGTACGGCCAAAGGTGTTTATAATGGGATGAGAGTGTATTTAAAAGCAGCTGATGAAAGAGGAACTCAAACACCTCAAGACACTGCAATTGTGATGGATGAGTCTTTCAAATTTGAAGGCAAGGTGGAATACCCACAATTGTGGTACTTATCGGTGACCAATATTAATGGATTTGTTCCGGTGATGATGGAAAACGAGTCAATCGAGGTGACTTTTGACAAAAATAACATAGAAGATTCTAGTGTGAAAGGAACGAAAGCCAATGACGCTGTCTCGGATTATTCTAAAGGGTTTAAGAAATTAATGGATGAGCGTGCAGAATTAAATAAAAGGTTTGCCGCCACTATGAATCCTGAAAATGCTGATTCACAAAAACAATTAACCAAAGAAGTAGAAAACATGAATGCTAAAATTTCGAACTATCCTTTGGAGTTCTTAAAGACGCATAATGATAATTACTTTTCATTGTCTTTAATTGAAAACATCCTAAAAAATAATCCAATTGAAGTTCAAGAAATTGACGAAGTTTATTCAAGTCTAGATTCTGACATAAAGAATTCATCTTTAGGTAAAACCGTAGCGTATCAAATAGAAACATTAAAGAAAAAGAATGAAAGCCTTGCAATGTTGAATATTGGTAAAATCGCCCCGGATTTTTCAGCTCCAAATCCTGAAGGCAAACAAGTGTCACTTAATGAAATTAAAGGAAAAGCAACCATCATAGACTTCTGGGCAGCTTGGTGTGGACCATGTAGAAGGGAAAATCCAAATGTGGTAAAAATATATGAAAAATATCACGATAAAGGACTTGAAATTATTAGTGTTTCTTTAGACAAACCTGGACAAAAAGATAAATGGGTTAAAGCAATTGAAGATGATAAACTCAATTGGCATCATGTGTCTAATTTAAATTATTTCAATGACCCAGTGGCCAAACAATATAATATTCAATCGATTCCAGCTACTTTTATTTTGGATGCGGAAGGTAAAATTGTTGCTAAAAGCTTAAGAGGTCAGGCTCTCGAAGAGAAAATTGCTGAAATGCTGAATTAAAACAAAAAAGCCTTCAAAATAGATCGAAGGCTTTTTTGTTTTAGAGTTTCCCAGTCTTATGCATTACGAATAATATAATAATCGGAATGGCCAATAAACCGATCATTAACAGATCCGTTTGAAATAAGGAAGGCATCAGGATTAAGGTCACCACAAACCCTCCAATCGCTCCCCCAAAATGGGCGTCATGACCAATATTCCCAATACGTTTTTTCATTCCATAAATGGAATACAAAAGATAACCGATTCCAAATACATATGCTGGAATTGGAATGGGTATAAAAAACATGTATAACTTCATGCTTGGATGTAACAAAATGGCAGCATATAATATTCCCGTAACCGCTCCACTTGCTCCCACTGCAGTATAATGATATTCGTCTTTATGAAAATATAAAGACAGTAAATTCCCTAGAAGTAAACTCAATATATAGACAATGATAAAATTTAAGTTGCCTAATTCCAGAACAACAATATCAGCAAAAAAATAGAGTGTGAACATATTCACAAACAAGTGCATTGTATCTACGTGCAAAAATCCTGAACTGAACATTCGAATCTGCTCGCCTCGCCTAATAGCGCCAACATTAAACTTGTACCGTTCAAAAAAACTGTAATCACTAAATCCTTTGTAAGAAATAATAGCATTGACTGCAATAATGACAATGGTGACCAAACTTAAATTACCCATATAACACTAATCGTTTAATTATAATATAACATATATTTGCTCCTGCAAATCTAATATTTATTAATGCAATTTCTCATTTACATTCTGGTTTATCCATTTTTATGGTTGGTTTCCATGCTTCCGTTTAGATTACTCTATGCATTTTCTGATTTTTTATATTTTTGGATATATAAGGTTTTTGGCTATAGAAAAAAAGTTGTTCAGGCCAATTTGAAGTTGGTTTTTCCGAATAAAACACAAGCAGAAATTAATGATATCACTACTAAATTTTATCATCATTTATGTGATATGATTGTGGAAGCGATTAAGTCCTTGACTATTTCTGAAAAAGAAATGAAAGAGCACTTCAAGTTCAGTAATGTTGAAGTGCTCAATAAGATTGAGAAAATGAATAAAAGCACCATATTAATGTGTGCACATTACGGAAGTTGGGAATGGATATTTATCTTGAATCGATTCGTTGACCAAAATACGAGAGGTTATGCAGTTTACAAACGCCTTGGCAACCCATATTTTGATCGTCTTGTCAAACGAATAAGAGCGCAGTATAATAGTCACTTAATTACCACAAAAGAAACAATCCCGACACTTATAAGAGCGAAAGTTGATGGTCATTTAACAATTAGTGGTTTTGTATCCGATCAAACTGCAAAGCCAGGATCGGCTTTACACTGGGGCGAATTTATGGGCTATAAAGTTCCGATGCATACTGGTGCTGAAATGCTTGCAAAACGCCTTGATATGGCTGTTGTTTTTTTTCGAGTGAAGCGTTTGAAAAGAGGTTATTACGAAACCACGTTTGAAGTGATTACTTTAGAACCAAATTCCTTCGAAAACTATGAAATAACGGATTTATTCTTCAGATTAGTAGAAAAACAAATTGCTGAAGCACCTGAATTTTATTTATGGACCCACAAACGTTGGAAGCATAAAGATATCGTCCCAGACGCATTTAAATGATTACAATTCAAACCAAGAATCGATAGGTATGTCATTTATTGAGTTTCCCTTTTGAAATTTATGAATAAACTCATTAGTAGTTTTGATATACTCATAATCTTCCGACCAGATTTTATGCTGGTCTGCCAATGTTTTCAAGCTATCACAAACATATTCAATTTCTGCGTTGGTCGTCGTAGGGTGAATAGACATACGTATCCAACCTGGTTTTCGGGTCAATTCGCCTAGAGAGATTTCATTGGTTAATTCATGGGAGCGCTCAATATCCACATGCAACAGAAAATGTCCATAAGTCCCAGCACAACTGCAGCCACCACGAGTCTGTATCCCGAATCGGTCATTTAAAAGTTTCACTCCCAAATTGTAATGTAGATCGTCTAAATAAAAGGAAATAACTCCTAAACGCTCTTGATGCTGTCCAGCAAGGATTTTGAGATTTTCTACATCTTTCAATGCGTTGAAAACATACTTAACTATTTCATGTTCTCTCCGAAGGATATTATCCACACCCATTTGTTCCTTCAACTTAATGGCAAGGGCTGTCTTAATAGTTTGAAGAAATCCAGGTGTGCCTCCATCTTCCCTATCTTCGATGTTATCGATGTATTTATGTTCTCCCCAAGGATTCGTCCAACTTACAGTGCCTCCTCCTGGACAATCGGGAATCATATTTTTGTATAATTTTTTATTGAAAATCAAGACTCCAGAAGTCCCTGGGCCACCAAGGAATTTGTGAGGTGAAAAGAAAATAGCGTCTAGTGCTTGTTCTTCATCCTTTGGATGCATATCTATCTCAACATAAGGCGCAGAACAGGCAAAATCAACAAAGCAAACACCTCCATGCCGATGCATCAGTTTCGCAATAGCATGATAAGGCGTTTGAATACCTGTGACATTTGACCCTCCCACTACAGATGCAATTTTTAAAGCCCTATCCTTATATTTTTCAAGTAAAATTTCTAAATTTTGAATCTTGAACAACCCATCTTCTCCCGGTGGAATTATTTCAACTTTTGCAATTGTTTCTAACCAAGACGTTTGATTGGAATGGTGCTCCATATGTGAAATAAAGACCACCGGTCGTATCTCGTCAGGTACTGTTGTGAATTTTTGAAGGTTTTCAGGCACTTTCAAACCTAATATTCTTTGGAATTTATTGACAGCATCGGTCATTCCACTCCCACAAACAATCAATACATCATCTTCATTACAGTTTGCATGCACTTTAATAATATGTTTAGCTTTATGATATGCTTGTGTCATAGCAGTACCAGAAACAGTCGTTTCGGTGTGAGTATTAGCTACAAAAGGTCCAAATTCATTGCACAGTTTTTCTTCAATGGGTCTGTATAACCGACCAGAAGCTGTCCAATCTGTATAGATGATTTTTTTTGTTCCGAAAGGCGATACAAACTCTTGATCAATACCAATAATATGCTGACGAAACTGATTGAAGTAATCCTCAAGTTCGGTCGTTTTTACTTTAAGTGTTTCGGTAGAAATCATGTCAATTGTTTGAATGGCAAAGGTACTAAATATTTGCAACAGCCTTTATTTCAGAGATGATTTTATCAGCCAAAACATCCGCTTCATTTTGTGTTGGTGCTTCCGTATAAATTCTGATGATGGGCTCTGTATTACTTTTACGCAAGTGCACCCAACTGTTGCTAAAGTCTATTTTTACACCATCAATTGTAGTTAGATGTTCGTTCTGATAACGGTTTTCCATGGCTTTTAAAATTGCATCGACATCTAATGTAGGCGTTAATTCAATCTTCTTTTTACTCATAAAATAATTAGGATAACTAGCTCTTAACTCACTAGTCTTCATCTTTTTTTCAGCTAATAAACTTAAGAACAAGGCAACGCCTACCAAGGCATCCCGTCCATAATGTAATTCTGGATAAATAATTCCTCCATTGCCTTCACCTCCAATAATGGCATTGTTCTTTTTCATTAACTCCACAACATTCACTTCTCCAACTGCACTCGCTTCATAAGTTCCGCCATGTTTTTCTGTGACATTACGCAAAGCCCTTGTCGAACTCATATTACTTACAGTGTTGCCTGGAGTTTTACTCAAAACATAATCTGCACAAGCAACAAGCGTATATTCTTCCCCGAACATCTCCCCGTTCTCATCCATAAATGCCAGACGATCCACATCTGGATCCACCACAATACCCAAGTCAGCTTGTTCTTTGACTACTGCCTTGGCCAAATCTCCTAAATGCTCTTTTAATGGCTCTGGATTGTGTGGGAAATGTCCATTTGGCTCACAGTATAATTTTACGGTGTGAACGCCCAATCTATCCAAAAGCAACGGAATTGCTATTCCTCCCGTAGAGTTCACGCCATCAACTACCACTTTGAATTTGGCATCATTGATAGCTTTTTTATTCACCAATGGCATTTTCAAGACCTCATCGATATGCATGTCAATATAAGCTTGGTTTTTTGTGATTTTTCCAAGGCTATCCACATCTGCAAAGTTCATCTGTTCATTTTCTGCAATCTCTAAAATCTTTGCACCTTCTTCTCCATTTAAGAATTCACCTTTCGCATTCAATAGCTTTAATGCATTCCATTGTTTTGGATTATGACTCGCAGTAAGAATGATACCTCCATCTGCATGTTCCATTGGCACGGCAATTTCCACTGTTGGAGTGGTTGATAATCCTAAATCAATGACATGGATACCTAGACCCACAAGTGTATTCATCACTAAATTCTGTATCATTTCTCCAGAAATCCGTGCATCTCTTCCCACTACAACTCTGTAATCCTCTTTATTGCGTTGTTGCTTTAGCCATGTACCATAGGCCGATGCAAATTTTACGGCATCAATTGGCGTTAGGTTATCACCTACATTGCCTCCGATAGTGCCCCGTATTCCTGATATTGATTTTATAAGTGTCATAGATTATGTATCAAATTAAAAAACAAATATACAATTACAAAATTGTATATTTTTTAATGAGCTTATCGAATTTTGTCGAATTGCTAAACTCATAATTTGTAATTTAGTCGAATGAACTTCTTAGCACATATCTATCTTTCTGGTGATGATGAATTAATAACCATAGGTAATTTTATAGCAGATGGCATAAAAGGAAAACAGTATAAACAATTCTCAAAAAAAATACAAATTGGCATTTTATTGCATCGACAGATCGATACCTTTACTGATGCACACCCTATTGTACGACAAAGTACCAGACGCTTACATAAAAATTACAGTCATTATAGTGGTGTTATTGTCGATATATTGTACGACCATTTTTTAGCAAAGAACTGGTCAAGATATTCAACCATTCCATTGAATGATTATGTGGAAAGTTTTTATGAAAGTCTTGAAAATAATTTTGAACTATTACCGCAACGTACCCAAAAAATGATTCCCTACATGATGGCAGATAATTGGCTGATCAATTATGCAAATCTTGACGGGATTCAACACGTTTTGAACGGAATGAATAGACGCACGAAAAATATCTCTGGAATGGACAAAGCCACATCGGAACTGAAGCAATATTACAGTGAATTTGAAGATGAATTTACACGGTTTTTTGAAGAATTAAGAGGGTTTTCAAAATTGAAACTAGAAGAAATAAAAACATCCTATATAACTACATGAAATTATACGATGTTATTGTCCTAACCGATAAACGGTATCTTGAGGATTCAGAACAGATGCCCACAAACACAATGTCTTTTTTGAAGATTTTTTAGTCCTAGAGGCTTTAAGACAAGAAGATTTGAATGTCAACCGTCTCGCTTGGGATGATACCCATTTTGATTGGTCTTCAACAAAGTCTGTTTTATTAGAACTACCATGCTGTAAAGGCCTGTCCAGAATTACCAATGTATGCAAGAGTCGATATCTTCTCTGACAATAATGACAAAATTACCCTTTCTGAATTGGAACTCATTGAGCCAGAGTTATGGTTCAGGCACTATCCAGATGCTGCTAAAATGTTGGCAAAAGCAATACATGAGCAATTAACTTAAAACATAATCGCTTTGCCGCCCGCTTTTAATAATATAGAAAAATAGTAGTTTCATAACGCTAATTTTCCTTTTGGTTGTTTTATGCTTTTCAACTTTGCGTGCAAAACTTTCTTATATTCGCACTATATGGCCAAACCAAAAAAAATACTTAAAATCATTGGAGGTGTAATTGTTTTCCTAACTCTTCCTACGCTACTTCTATTTGGTTTTTTATATTTTAAATATAACAAAGACTTGCCAATAGGAGAAAAAGGAGAACAAGCTGAACAATTGGCAACAAAAATGCTAGAAGCGCTTGATTATGAAGCATACAAGAACACTGATTATATTGAATTTAGCTTCAAACACCGTCATCATTACAAATGGGAAAAAAACGAATCCACATGCACTGTCTATTGGGAAGATTATAAAGTACATCTTGATTTAAAAGACAATTCAAATAACAAGGCCTTTGTCCATAATTTTCAAGTCTCTGGCAATCTAACTAGTGAACTCACAGAAAAGGCCATTGACTATTTTAATAATGACTCCTTTTGGTTAGTCGCTCCATATAAAGTCTTTGACAAAGGAACGGAACGCAGCATCGTTAAGTTGGGTAATGGAAAAAAGGGGTTGTTAGTAACCTATACATCTGGTGGATCTACTCCTGGAGACTCCTATCTCTGGCATTTGGATACTAATGGTAAACCAATAAGTTTCCAAATGTGGGTAGATATTTTACCCATTGATGGGCTTGAGGCAACGTGGAACGATTGGACCACCACAGAAAGTGGCGCACAATTACCAACTTTTCACAAATTATTGTTTTTTGGATTAGAGATTACAGATATTAAAGGAAAAAAATGAGACTATAGTCACCCTTTCAACAAACTGACTCCCCCTGACGACTGTGACTGAAGACTATGATTTCTGCCCAACAAACTGATGGTCTTTATGTTTAAACAAAACATTAAACGTCGTTAAACTCCCATAACTTCTTGTAATATATTGTTGCAAATCTATCTTCTCTTGTTCTTCAAGATTACTGCTGTTAATCTTTTGTTCCATCACACGCAAGCGATCGCGAACCATGGTGATTTTATGGAAAAAAGTATCAATTGGCATTTCGCTAGATTTTAAGCTTGTGTCTGCTGGTTCTAAAATGAGTTTACCTCCTTTGAATTTGTCGGCGATGGTTACCAATTCTGATATATCACTGAACTTCTTTAAGATTTCCACCAAACTACTTTCGACATCAAATAAACTGATGGTATCCACATCTTTATCTGCTACTTCTATGACTTCAAACTCACTATCCAAGTCGATGGTTTCCAACCCGTTTTCAATGAATGTCACCCAATAATGTTTTGACGTAACATTAGTGACCACACCTTTACCAAAATCGTCGTGATTAATACGAGAACCTATACCTAATAATTTCATTTTAATGTATTTTTTTTGGATAAACGGGCATCCATTAATATTTAATCATATCACAATAATAGTAAATCATTCATTCATTTTTCAAAATAAATGCCATAGGGAAAACAGAAAATACAACATCAAATATACCTAAAGGTTTTAATTTGAAAAATAACTCGTATAATTACCATGACATTCTAGCGTTAGAAAGAATCCAACAATTAAAAATATGAAGTTAATTATTAAAACCATATTGCTTTTTAGTGTTTTAATTTTTATAAGCAGCTTTAAATCATCGAATGAAGCTTATAAAATGGCTAAAACAAATCATCTTATCTTAAAAGATACTACCAAAGTTGATTCATCATTTTTCATTTTTACACCATATAAAGAAAATGTCCATGCGTCTTATTATCATGATAAATTTAATGGCAGAAAAACAGCAAGCGGTGGACTATTTGACAATAACCTCTATACCGCAGCTCACAGAACTCTTAAATTTGGCACCAAGATTAGAGTTACAAACACTGTAAATGATTCTTCAGTAATTGTCACAATAAATGATAGAGGCCCTTTTGTAAAAGGTAGAGAATTAGACTTGTCAAAAAAGGCTTTTATGGAGATTGCTAAATTTAAACAGAGAGGCTATTTAATCGTAACTATTGAGACGATTGAAGAATTCAAATAACCACAAATACAATTTCACCAATAGCGTTTTTCAAATATGTTCTGGTTTTGTTCTCAGACAATAGGTTTTGCCTGATGCTACGAAAGAATTTAATGATATTTACATCCCGATAAAGCGGGACTCTTGTTGGTTGATTTCACTAAATATATGACATTTAATTAATTGGAATACAAAGTATCAGTAGTTTGTATCATTTTTTGATTTTCCAGAACTATTTAATTCAACAGATATTCCAATCAATTCCACATGAACCTTCACAAGAAATTAACATCTAAAATACTTACCTTTGCAACCTTGCTTATAAAAAGAAGAATTTTACAATTTCATGAGTCAATTTGAAGATAGTATTGAGGTTAGAGGCGCACGAGTCCATAACTTAAAAAATATAGATGTTTCCATACCCAGAGAAAAATTAGTAGTAATTACTGGCTTGTCTGGCAGTGGCAAATCATCCTTGGCGTTTGATACCATTTATGCCGAAGGGCAACGTCGTTACATAGAAACATTTTCAGCTTACGCAAGGCAGTTTTTAGGAGGATTGGAACGACCGGATGTCGATAAGATTGATGGCCTGTCTCCAGTCATAGCCATTGAACAAAAAACCACGAGCAAGTCACCTCGTTCTACAGTTGGCACCATTACCGAAATTTATGATTTTTTACGTCTTCTGTATGCACGTGCAAGCGACGCTTACAGTTACAATACAGGCGAAAAAATGGTCAGCTATAACGATGAACAGATTCAATCACTTATCAAAGAAAGTTTCAATGGCAAACGCATTAATATTTTAGCGCCTGTTGTACGTTCCAGAAAAGGTCATTATCGTGAACTATTTGACCAGATTGCTAAACAAGGGTTTGTGAAAATTAGAACTGATGGCCAAGTTAAAGACCTTGTAAAAGGCATGAAACTGGACCGCTACAAGACCCATGAAATAGAAATTGTCATTGACCGCTTGAAAATTGATGACACAGCTGATAACGACAAACGACTGATGGAAAGTATCAATACAGCCATGTATCATGGTGATGATGTTTTGATGATTTTAGACCAAGACACTGAAGAGGTCCGTTATTTTAGTCGGAATTTGATGTGCCCAAGTTCAGGAATTTCATACCCTAACCCAGAACCCAACAACTTTTCGTTTAACTCGCCAAAAGGTGCCTGTCCGAAATGTAATGGAATTGGTCGTTTGTATCAAGTAAACGAAAAAAAGATTATTCCTGATGATTCGATTTCTATCAAAGCTGGAGCATTGGCGCCTCATGGACCTTATAAGAACAGTTGGATTTTCAAGCAGTTTGAAATTATAGCGCAACGCTACAATTTTGAATTGACAGATCCTTATAAAAAAATCCCAGAAGACGCCAAGCATATGATCCTTTATGGTGGCAATGAAAAATTTTCTGTGGAAAGCAAAACCCTTGGTGTTACTCGCGATTATAAAATTGAGTTTGAAGGGGTTGCTAATTTTATCGAAAATCAATTCAATAATTCAGATTCTGCTTCATTGACACGTTGGGCAAAGGAATACATGGACAAGGTTGAGTGTGATGAATGTCATGGAACACGATTGCGTAAAGAATCACTTTACTTTAAAGTCAATGGACAAAACATTGCTGAATTATCAAACAAGGATATTGTGGATTTGGCATCATGGTTTTCTGACTTGAAGTCGCATTTGTCAGACAAGCAAATCCAAATTTCGGAGGAAATTATCAAGGAAATCAAAACCCGCCTTCAATTTTTGTTAGATGTTGGTCTCGATTATCTATCCTTAAATCGCAACTCAAAATCTTTATCTGGAGGAGAAGCGCAACGCATAAGGTTGGCAACACAAATTGGTTCACAATTAGTTGGTGTCTTATATATTTTGGATGAACCAAGCATCGGTTTGCATCAACGAGATAACGAAAAATTGATCAAATCACTCCTATCGCTTCGTGATATTGGAAATTCCGTCATTGTGGTCGAACATGATAAAGATATGATTCATTCGGCTGATTATGTTATCGATATTGGACCAAGAGCCGGAAAATATGGTGGCGAAATCATCAGTATCGGCACACCTCAAGAGTTACTGACGCATGATACACTTACCGCAGATTATTTAAATGGCACAAAAGAAATTTCGGTCCCAAAAAAACGTCGTGTTGGTAATGGGAAATTTATAGAACTGAAAGGCTGTACCGGTAATAATCTTAAAAATGTATCCATCAAGATTCCATTAGGAAAAATGATTGGTGTTACAGGTGTTTCAGGAAGTGGAAAGTCAACATTGATCAATGAGACGCTCTACCCTATCATGAACGCTCATTATTTTAATGGTGTTAAAAAACCAATGCCCTATCAAAGCATCAAAGGATTAGAGCATATCGACAAGGTCATTGATATCAATCAGTCACCAATTGGAAGAACACCTCGAAGTAATCCAGCGACCTATACTAAAACCTTTGATGAGATACGCAGCCTGTTTGCTAAAATACCGGAAGCCATGATTCGTGGGTATAAGCCAGGGCGTTTTAGCTTTAATGTAAAGGGTGGTCGCTGCGAGACCTGTCAAGGAGGTGGCGTACGTGTTATCGAAATGAACTTTCTACCAGATGTATATGTTGAATGTGAAACCTGCCAAGGAAAGCGTTTTAATCGTGAAACTTTAGAGATTCGCTATAAGGGTAAATCCATCAGCGATGTTCTGGACATGACCATCAACGAAGCCGTAGAATTCTTTGAGCATATCCCAAAAGTTTACAAAAAACTAAAAACAATAAAAGATGTTGGTCTTGGCTACATCACACTTGGACAGCAAAGTACCACGCTTTCAGGTGGTGAGGCACAACGAATAAAATTAGCAACGGAATTAAGCAAACGCGATACAGGAAACACCTTTTATATCCTTGACGAACCGACTACTGGATTGCATTTCGAAGATATTAGAGTATTGATGAATGTGCTGAACAAGCTTGTCAACAAGGGTAACTCCATTCTAATTATCGAACACAACATGGATGTCATCAAAACGGTAGACCATATTATTGACGTCGGCTATGAAGGCGGAAAAGGTGGTGGACAGATTATTGCAGAAGGTACTCCAGAAGAAGTTGCAAATCATAAAACAAGTTACACTGCAAAGTTCTTAAAAAAAGAATTGGCTGGATAATTTTAAGACCGAATCATCGCTATTCATTATGACTAAAAAATTCATTGATTTAGCGAATGCGTTAATATTATTTTCAAATAAATCATAATAATATAGCAATTATTTACTAAATTAGTAATCTAAATCAAAACTAATTAATTATGAGAAGTATTCTTTGGCTTGTAGCCGCAATTTTAATTGTAGTGTGGTTGTTAGGATTTTTAGGGGTTGTTGAAGGAATTGGCACAGGATATCTAATCCATGTACTTTTAGTAATCGCAATAATCGTAATTCTTTACAACATCATTTCTGGTCGTAGATCTTAATAGATGATCACTACTGAATAGAGATTATTTTAATAAAATTTAAAGGCAACTTTCAAGAAGTTGCCTTTTTTTTTTGAATACACTCTAATTTCAAGTTTACTTTATACTCTCATCGGGCTAATAATATTAATAAAATCTTAAATTGGTTTGAATTGTCTTTTTTGTATTATTTTCTTTTAAATTTGTCAGTTTTGAATAATGAAGCACAAAGTTTATAGTGTGTAAAAAATTACTAACCTATGGACTGTAAATAATAACATCAACGTGTACGAAAAATGAGAATAGAAAAAAATAGCAAAGCTTGGAATGAGATTAAAACCAACGACTCTTGGGCAATCTTTAAAATAATGGGAGAGTTTGTCAATGGCTATGAAAAATTGAGTAAAATAGGTCCTTGTGTCTCAATTTTTGGATCGGCACGCACAAAACCAGATCACAAATATTATAAGTTGGCAGAAGAAGTTGCAAAGAAAATTGTTGAACATGGATACGGTGTTATTACTGGTGGTGGACCAGGAATTATGGAAGCCGGTAATAAAGGAGCTCATATTGCTGGAGGTACTTCTGTAGGACTCAATATCGATTTGCCTTTTGAACAACATGACAATCCCTATATCGATTCTGATAAAAGTTTAGATTTTGACTATTTCTTTGTTAGAAAAGTTATGTTTGTAAAATACTCTCAAGGGTTTGTGGTCATGCCAGGTGGTTTCGGAACTTTGGATGAATTGTTTGAAGCGATAACTTTAATACAAACTAACAAAATCGAAGAGTTTCCTATCATACTCGTCGGAACAGATTTTTGGTCCGGATTAATTGATTGGATAAAATCTACTTTACTTGACAGCTTTCAAAACATTAGCTCTAAAGATTTAGACCTAATCCATTTAGTGGATACACCAGAAGAGGTTATCAATATTTTAGATAATTTCTATAAAGAATTTGAATTGAGTCCGAATTTTTAAAAACATGCTCCGTCAATTTATTTTTTTATATGTTTTCATTGTTTTCGGTTTCCAAGGACTGTTTGCACAGGAAACCTTTAAAATGATGTTTTACAATTTGCTCAATTTCCCCTTACAGGATGTGCCTTCAAATCGCATTCAATATTTAGAAATTGTGCTATCCGACTATCAGCCAGATGTGTTTATGGTTTGTGAGCTTAATTCTGAAGTAGCTTCAAATGATATCTTATCTATGATACAAATCATTAATCCTAATTATTCAAAAGCAGTGTTTGTCAACAATACCTCTGACGACTTTAGTAACGACCAAAATGATTTACAGAATCTGCTATATTATGACAGCACTAAATTCATTCTGGAAAGTCAAGCGGTAGTCTCTACATTATTTAGAGATTTTAATCATTATAAACTAAAACTTAAAACGGTTGAACAAGATACAGATCCAGTTTATCTAGATGCCATTGTATGTCATTTAAAAGCTTCTAGTGGAAGTGATAATGAAGCATTGAGATATCAAATGATTAATGATCTAGAGTTCTATTTGGAAACATTCCCTAGCGATATCAAGGTGCTTTTGGCTGGAGACTTAAATATGTACACCAGTTCAGAGAGTGGTTTTGTAGAGCTTTTTGATGTTACCAACAACATCGTTTTTACCGATCCTGCAGATCGAGTTGGCAGCTGGCACAACAATTCTAATTATATCGATGTGATGACCCAATCGACACGCACACAACCTGGGCTTGGCGGGGCTACAGGCGGATTTGATGACCGGTTTGATTTTATTCTGACTTCAGAAAATATGATCTCAAACACAGATTTGCAATTTGTGCCAGACAGTTACAAAGTGTATGGAAACAATGAAGATGTATTTTGTTTCAATCGTGCCATAAATTCCTCTGATTGTGCTGGACAATTTTATTCCTACCCAATAAGAGATGCATTATACAATTTTAGTGACCATCTTCCCGTTACATTAGAGTTAGAGACGGATCAAACATTAAGTAGCAACGCATTTGTTTTACAGCAACCTATTGAATTTTTAGGGAGCAATATGATTGATAACGTCTTACAGCTAAAAGTAAACAACAATTTCATATCTAATCAAACTTTAATAGTTTATGATAATATTGGCAAGCTAATAAAAACCATAAACATCAAAAACTCGATATATATTAATGAGGACATGTCCATGTTGGCAAGTGGAATGTATTATGTCGTTTTACCTCACGTAAATATGAAACCTTTAAAGTTTGTTATAGCACATTGAAAATAGCTTTTCTACCATTTTTGTTTTGTTTTTATGCAACCGTCCTATTTGGTCAAAATCAAATTAGTATTGATGCAAAGTTTGATGTAGCCAATAAGGTAATTCAAATCCAAGAGCGCATTAAATATCAAAACACGTCTAATGACACTTTAAAAACCATATACTTGAATGACTGGAATAATGCCTATTCAAGTAAAACAACTCCACTAGCCATCAGGTTTGCCGAAGAGTTTAGTACTAAATTCCATTTTGCGAAGAGTGAAGAACGTGGCTATACTGTTATTACATCCATGGTTGATTCTCAAAGCGATTCTTTAGTTTTTTCAAGACTCAAAGAACATCCAGATGTGGTTGAAGTAACATTGGCAAAGCCATTATTGCCATCAGAATATTATGATATCCATTTGAATTACAATGCAATGATTCCAGATGACACGTTTACTAATTACGGTGTTACAGAAGCTGGCGAATTCATCTTAAAATATTGGTATATAACTCCTGCAGTTTATAATGGTGAATGGCAATATTATAGCAATAAGAATCTTGATGATATGTACATTCCCGCTGCAGATATTAGAATTACTGCAGAGTTTCCTAAAAATTATGTTGTCTATTCTGAACTCGATAAAAAAGCAATACAGCATAATGATAGTACTCAAACTTTGACCCTTTATGGGAAAAATCGAGTGGATACTAAATTATTCCTCAGTAAAACGCAACGATTCAAATACACACAGACCGATAAATTTACACTTATCACAGATATTACGGAAGAAAGTTCCGAGCCCAATGAAAAAGCTATTGTAAATGACAAGATTGTTCATTTTATAACCAAAAACCTTGGTTCCTACCCTCACACATTTTTGATGGTAACAGAAATTGAGTATGGCAAGGATCAACTGTATGGATTAAATCAATTGCCCAATTTCCTGCGACCTTTTCCTAATAATCTTCAATATGAATTAAAAATTTTAAAAACCGCACTTAACAACTATTTAAACAATACGTTATTGCTTAACCCAAGAAAAGACTATTGGCTAAAGGAGGGACTTCAAATTTATTATTTAATAAAATATGTCGAAGAAAACTATCCTGATTTAAAGCTGTTGGGGACACTTTCTAAGATCTGGGGCATTCGTTCGTTTCATGCCTCTGATTTATATTTTAACGAGCAGTATAATCTGTTTTATACCCAAATGGCTAGAACTAACAGAGATCAATCTCTTTCTACGCCTAAAGATTCACTTTTAAAATTCAATGCTAATATTGCTGGAAAATATAAAGCAGGAATTGGTCTCAAGTATTTAGATGATTTTGTCAATTCTGACATCATTGAAGAAACTGTTCAGGAATATTTAGAATCCACAAAATTTAAATTGACCTCGTCTTCTGAATTCGAATCCTTATTAAATAAGAACACCGATAAAAACATTGATTGGTTCTTTGATGAGTACATTCTTACACGCAAGAAAATTGATTTCAAGATAAAAGATGTTACCCAAACTAAAGATTCTATTACCTTAACCATTAAAAACAAGCGCAATAACTCAATGCCGATCTCACTATTCGTGATGAATAATGATTCCATCATATCAAAAGAATGGATTGAAAATGTTAAAGATGCTAAAACCATCACTATCCCGCGAAATGATGCCAATAAATTAGTATTGAACTATGACAATTCTGTGCCCGAATATAATTTACGAGACAATTGGAAGTCACTGAAGGGTTTCTTTTTTAATAACAAACCTCTTCAATTCAGACTAATAAAAGATGTTGAAGACCCAGATTATAATCAAGTTTTCTTAATGCCTATGGTTGAATTCAATAATATTTATGATGGTCTCACCCTAGGAGCTAAATTTTACAATAAAACCTTAATTCGTAAGAACCTTAACTATAAATTATCTCCTCAATATGCAACCAAATCAAAGACCTTAACGGGAGGTGGTTCAGTATTTTACACTCATAATATTGAAGATAATAACCTTTATGATATAACGTATGGTATTGGCGCTGGGTATTCATCTTTTGCAGAAAATGCTTTTGTGACCAAAATAACTCCAAGTTTATCATTTAACTTTAGAAACGACAAAGATTTTAGAAGTAACCAGCGAAGTGCTATTAACTTGAGATATGTGGACATCTTAAGAACCGTAAAAGACAATCCTTTAGTCGTGGTTACCGAACCAGATTATAGGGTGCTCAATTTGAGATATTTTAATACCAATTCGGGGATTATTAATTACAACAGTTGGTTCACTGATTTTCAAGTTGCAAAGAATTTCGGAAAACTATCAATCAATTATGAATTCAGAAAATTATCTGAAACCAACAGACAATTTAATTTCAGGTTTTTTGCCGGAGCATTTTTATACAACAATACAGACATCAATTCCGATTATTTTAGCTTTGCTTTAGATAGGCCTACAGATTATCTATTTGATTACAACTATTTGGGACGATCTGAAGATACTGGAATTTTCAGCCAACAAATCATTATAGCCGAAGGAGGTTTTAAGTCAAAATTAAATCCAGCCTTTGCTAACCAATGGATGACTACCGTCAACACAAGTGCTTCAATTTGGAAATACATTGAAGCTTATGGTGATTTAGGTCTTGTGAAAAATAAAAATAATGATGCTCAAATTGTCTATGATTCTGGTATTCGACTAAATCTTGTGACCGATTATTTTGAGCTCTATTTTCCTGTGTATTCAAATCTTGGATGGGAAATAGCCCAAGAACGTTATGACCAAAAAATCAGAATCAAATTCACCTTGGATCCACAAGCGCTGTTGGGATTGTTCAGGCGTAGGTGGTACTAGGCTTCTGGTTGTCTGTTTGTCGTGAAAATTAAAAACCATCTGTTTTTGTCAATTGTTGTTATTTACAACTAGCGATAAAACAGAAATCTTCAAAAAACATATAACTCAACATTCTGCAACATTGTAAAGTAAAAACAATTAAGTTTAGTTAACTTTGCAACGATCCAAAATCATGATTCATGCAAACAGACCCGAACACTACAAAAGAGATGACCTTTGAGGATTTTCAAACAGAAATCTTGAATGATTACAAAATCGCTGTAACTAGCAGAGAATGTAGTTTATTAGGTCGTAGGGAAGTGTTAACGGGTAAGGCGAAATTTGGAATTTTTGGGGACGGGAAAGAAGTTCCTCAATTGGCTTGGGCAAAAGTATTCAAAAATGGTGATTTCCGTTCAGGCTACTATCGCGATCAAACTTTTATGATGGCTATTGGCGAGTTGACCATTGAGCAATTTTTTGCTGGTCTATATGGTCATGCCGATTTAAACCATGACCCAATGTCTGCAGGACGTCAAATGGGAGGACACTTTGGGACGCACAGTCTCGATGCAAATGGCAACTGGAAAAACCTTACCGAGCAAAAAAATTCAAGTGCCGACATCTCTCCTACTGCTGGCCAGATGCCAAGATTGTTGGGTTTAGCACAAGCGTCTAAAATCTATAGAAAGGTTAAAGGCATTGATACTACAAATTTTTCTAATCAAGGTAATGAAGTCGCTTGGGGAACCATAGGGAATGCAAGTACTAGTGAAGGTCTGTTTTTTGAAACTATCAATGCTGCAGGCGTATTACAAGTGCCGATGGTCATCCAAATTTGGGATGATGAGTACGGTATTTCTGTACATGCCAGATATCAAACTACTAAAGAAAATATTTCGGAAATCCTAAAAGGGTTCCAACGTGATGAGGATCAGAAGGGTTATGAAATTCTTAAAGTAAATGGCTGGGACTATCCGGCTTTAATAGAGACGTATCAAAAAGCCTCTCAAATAGCTAGGAAAGAACATGTACCCGTCATGATCCACGTGGTCGAATTAACCCAACCACAAGGTCACTCAACTTCTGGTTCTCACGAGCGTTACAAAAGTGAAGATCGTTTGGCATGGGAAGCAGAATACGATTGCCTTGCCAAACTCCGCGAATGGATCTTGAGCAACAATATCTCAAATGAAGCAGATTTGGAGGCATTGGAAAACACTATCAAAAAAGAAGTTCGAGAAGGTAAGAAAGCTGCTTGGAATGCTTATTTGCAACCCATCAAAAAGGAACAAAAAGAAGCCATTGACCTTTTAAGTGCATTGGCGGAATCATCTCCCAATAAAGTGTTTATCAACAAACTGATAACCAATTTAAGTGATATAGGCGAACCAATACGCAAGGATATTATATCTACTGCTCGGAAGGCTCTTCGTTATGTTGTGGGCGAGCAATCTCCAGAAAGATCATCTTTAATTCATTGGATCAATTCCTATCTAGAAAAGGTCCAACCTAAATATAGTTCACATTTACATAGTGAGTCTAAACATTCAGCCTTAAATGTTACAGAAGTCAAACCCACTTACGATACTTCTGCAGAGGAAGTTGATGGACGC
>JAGXIE010000099.1 GCA_024635765.1 Flavobacteriaceae bacterium
AATGGATGCATTATTTTATCAGCTATGGAGGTTTATTGTTTGATGGGTTGATCATTCCATTGTTGCTCTTTAAACCTACGAGGAAATGGGCCTTCTTTATCTCTCTGTTTTTTCACTTATTCAATTCATTCGTTTTCCAGGTTGGTATTTTTCCTTACTTATCTATTGCATTCGCCTTATTCTTTTTTGAGCCATTAACCATTCGAAATCTGTTTTTAAAAAGGAAGCCATTTTACGATAAGGAAGAAGTTATTGTTCCGGATTATAAAACACCCTTCATGGTTGTTTTAGTACTCTATTTTATTGTTCAGGTTGGCTTACCTCTGCGTCATTGGTTTTTTGAGGACGATGTGTTGTGGACAGAAGAAGGTCATAGATTATCCTGGCGGATGATGTTACGCTCCAAAAGTGGCTATACTTCTTATCGGGTGGTAGATGTGAAAACTAATGTTTCAATTCCTATAATTTTAGATGACTATCTTACCAAAAGCCAACAGCGCACGGCAAGCACAAAACCAGACGTCATATGGCAATTTGCACAGCATCTTAAAAAGGATTTCGCAAAAAAAGGGCTGGATATTAAAGTGTATGTCAATGCACAAGTTCGAGTGAACAATAACAAACTACAACGTCTTATAGATCCTGAAGCTGACCTTGCAAACATAGATTGGCATCCACTGCAACATAGCGAATGGTTATTACCTTCCACACAAGAGGATGTTTTTAAAGAACGAGAGAAAAGGATAGAGATGAAAGACTGATGGAAGATGACAAAAAAACTAACTGAAGACTAAAGTCTGCTCACTAAAGTCTAAAATTTACTTATTTTTGCCGTCAAATCATACACCATGTTACAAGTACCCTATATCAGAGACAATAAAGATGCTGTCATCAAAGGATTGGCAAAACGAAATATTGATGCCACACAAATGATTAATGATGTCATTTCATTAGATGAAGACCGACGCAGTCTGCAAACACAGTTAGATACTGTATTAGCGGAATCGAATAGTTTATCTAAAGAAATTGGAAACTTATATAAATCGGGTGAAGCTGATAAAGCCAATAGGTTAAAGGAAAAAACAATTCAACTTAAAGAGGATTCGAAATCGTTTAGCGATCAACTCGATGAAAAGGTGGAAGCATTGAACCAACTGCTTTACAAAATCCCAAATGTACCTTGTTCATTGGTACCAGCAGGTACTTCAGAAACAGATAATGAAGAGGTTTTTAGAGAAGGTGACATCCCAGTATTGCATAAAAATGCGATGCCTCATTGGGAATTGGCTAAAAAATATGACATTATCGATTTTGAATTGGGCAATAAAATTACAGGAGCCGGATTTCCTGTCTACAAAGGAAAAGGCGCAAAATTACAACGTGCGTTGATTTCATATTTTCTTGATAAAAATACGGCTGCTGGCTATACAGAATATCAGTTACCTCTTTTGGTAAACGAAGCCTCCGGATTTGGAACTGGACAGTTGCCCGACAAAGAAGGACAAATGTATCATGTTACTGGAGACAACTTATATTTAATCCCAACCGCTGAAGTTCCTGGAACCAATATTTTTAGGGACGAACTCCTTAATGAAAGTGATTTGCCTATCGGAATTACAGGATATACACCATGTTTCCGACGTGAAGCTGGTAGTTATGGAGCACATGTGCGAGGATTAAATCGTTTGCATCAATTTGATAAAGTAGAAATCTTACGGATTGAACATCCGACACGCTCTTACGATGCACTTGATGAGATGGTAGCTCATGTGAAAACAATTTTGCAAGAATTGAAATTGCCTTACCGAATTCTGCGATTATGCGGTGGAGATTTAGGGTTTACGTCTGCCCTTACCTACGATTTTGAAGTGTTTTCTACAGCACAAGACCGTTGGTTGGAGATTTCTTCTGTATCAAATTTTGAGACATTTCAAGCCAATCGATTAAAATTACGATTCAAAAATGCAGAAGGGAAGAATGAATTGGCACACACGCTCAACGGAAGCTCATTAGCCCTTCCAAGAGTTCTTGCTGGTATTTTAGAGAATTACCAGACGGAAGATGGCATCAAAATCCCTGATGTTTTAATTCCATATACAGGTTTTGATAGTATATAATTTGTAGGTATTTTCGTTTATATTCCCGATGAAATGCTAAATTTTAACGTCGTTCAACGATTTTTTGATGTTTTCCTTTGTTTTTTCGTAAATAATCTTGATGTTCGTAATGTTATCTGAAAACCTACTTATATCATGAAAAATATTATGCGTCTTGTTTTGCTTGCATCGTTAATTGCAATGGTAAGTAAAATATTATTATAGATATTCTCTTCTGCTTCTTGAGAAGCCAAAATATAAAAAAAGCCCAAGCAGAATATTTGAATCATTTTTAAAGTAATGATTAATAGCACATTTATTTTGATGGTAATGCCTGGATGTATATTCAGGCATTTTTTTATAATAACATTCACAATAAGAACTGCTCTCATTTGTTATATTTACATAAATTAGTCATATGAAGAAGATTTTTATTTTAATCTGTTTCTTTGGGAGCAGTTTGCTTTTTGCCCAAAGCGAACAGTTATCTGATGATTATTTTAAACGAGGAGAGTTTGAAAAAGCCCTCATTGGCTACAAACAGTTGTACCAAAAAAATCCTTCAAACAACAATTATCTTTTTCAACTTATAAAGACACATCAACAACTAAAACAATTTGCAGAAGTGCAACAATTGCTTTCTGAAAGAATGGCAATCAGTGAAAATCCACAGTTACTAGTTGAGCTGGGTTATAATTATCAACTTCAAGATAGTATTGATATAGCAAAGCGCTATTATAACGAAGCTTTTTTAAAAATTGAAGAAAATCCAAACTATGTATTTGGCATAGCGCATCAATTTGAAGACCATTCCTTGCTAGATGACGCCATAATGACCTACAAAAGAGGGATGGAACTCAATCCAAATTTCAATTTCAACATTCAGTTGGCACAAATTTATGGTGAACAAGGAAATGTTGAGGAGATGTTCTCTAATTATATAGATTATATTGAAACCAAGCCAGCATTCATCAACAGTGCAAAACGTGCATTCAGCGATTTTGTTTCTGAAAACAAGGAAAATGAAAACAATCTGATTCTGAAAAAATTATTACTGAAAAAATTACAATCGCAACCTCATGATTATTGGTATGAATTGTTGAGTTGGATGTATGTGCAAGAAAAAGATTTTACGAAGTCCTTCACACAGGAAAAAGCACTCTATAAAAGAAATCCAGAAAGTTTGAGTCGAATCATCGAATTAGCAGTCATGACTCATGATGAAAAACAAAATGAGGCGGCAACAGATATGTTCACTTTTGTACTGGAAACCACTCAAGATATTGATACCAAACTAATAGCTAACCAATACCTATTAGATATCGAAGTTGAAAATGCCAGTGAAAAAGACTTTGAATCCATCAACAAGACATATTTGAGTATTCTCAAACAATATGGCACTTATGAGCAAACGCTTCCACTACAAATATCATATGGTAGTTTTTTAGCATTCTATCTTAATAAGCCTCAAGAAGGAAGCGACTTTCTCAAGAAAAGTTTACAACTCAACATATCGCCTTTTCAAGAAGCAAGTGTCAAACTGAAATTGGGAGATATTTTAGTATTACAAGAAAAATTCAACGAGGCCTTGATTTATTATTCTCAAATTCAGGCAAATCTAAAAAACAGCACGATTTCGCAAGAAGCAAGATTTAAAGTTGCCAAAACCAGTTATTATAAAGGTGATTTCGAATGGGCAGAATCGCAATTAAAAATCCTGAAATCTTCCACATCACAACTCATTGCAAACGATGCTTTGGACTTGAAACTATTGATTTCCGACAACAAATATGAAGATTCTCTGCATGTGGCTTTAAAATTATATGCCAAGGCCGATTTGATGGCGTTTCAAAACAAAACAGATGAAGCTATTGCTTTGTTAGACCAAATTTTAATCGAACACAAAGGTGAGAGTATTGAAGATGAAGCACTCTTAAAACAGGCACAATTGTTTGAAAAGAAAAAACAATATGGCAAGGCAGTTACAAATTACCAATCAATTATTGCCAATTACTCAGAAGAAATCCTTGCTGATGACGCTTTATATTTTTTAGCAGAGCTGTACAACAATCAGTTGGCAGAACCGGAAAAAGCCAAAGATCTCTACGAAAAAGTTATCTTTGAGCATGAAGACAGTATCTATTCCGTAGAAGCTCGAAAAAAGTTTAGGATGCTGCGAGGTGACGCTATTAATTAATTCTCAAAAAACAAGTACCAAATTACCCAAGGTATTATTTGGAATTTGGTGATTGAGATTTTAAATTTTTATTTATGATTATCTACAACGTTACATCAAATATCGACATCAATGTTCACGACCAATGGCTCAAATGGATAAAAGAACACATTCCTCAGGTATTATCAACTGGCTGTTTCATTGAAGCCAAACTCACAAAAGTATTGGTTGATGAAGATCAGAGTGTCACGTATTCCGTTCAATACAGAGCAAAATCACGTGAAGATCTTGACCTATATTATTCTAAATTTGCCGATAATTTAAGACAAGATGCCGTTAAACACTTTGCCGATAAAGTGTTGGCATTTAGAACTGAGCTGGAGGTGATTGATGAGTATTCGGTTAAGATAGAGTAGTGAAAAAGAACAAAGAAAAGAATAGAGAATATAGAATATATAAAATAGAGAGAGGCATTTAAATCTAGCTATGCGGACTCTTCTTTTGAAGTATCGCGATTGCGAGCAACTTTCCTTATCTTCGCACTTCTAGCTTCAAACTCTAACTAAACATTCGTGCATTCGTGGCAAATCATCCAAACAATTCAAACCAACATCAAGTAAGAGCAAAAAAATACCTTGGTCAACATTTTCTGAATGACGAAAACATTGCCTCTAAAATTGCAGATAGCCTTTCCTATGAAAATTACAAGAATATTCTGGAAATAGGTCCAGGCATGGGTGTTTTAACCAAGTATTTGCTCAAAAAAGACATCATCACCCATGTTATAGAAATCGACACAGAATCGGTTGACTTCTTAAAGGCCAATTATTTAAATCTCAACGATAGAATTATAGAGAAAGATTTTCTCAAATACGATTTAAAAGAGATTTTTAATGACGAACCGTTTGCCGTTATTGGTAATTTCCCTTATAACATTTCATCGCAAATCCTATTTAAAACCTTGGAAATGCGTGACCAAATTCCAGAATTTTCTGGGATGTTTCAAAAAGAAGTTGCATTGCGCATTTGTTCTAAAGAGGGCAGCAAAGTGTACGGGATTCTTTCCGTTCTCACACAGGCTTTCTATGAAGCCGAGTATTTATTTACTGTGCCGCCACATGTATTCAATCCTCCTCCAAAAGTGGATTCTGGTGTATTGTTCTTGAAACGGAAAGAAAATCATACACTTCCATGCGACGAAACCTTATTTTTTAAGGTCGTAAAAACCGGATTCCAACAACGCCGAAAAACCCTTCGTAACAGTTTAAAAACATTCAATTTATCCGATAATTTAAAAGCAAATGCTATCTTTGACCTGCGTCCAGAACAATTGAGTGTTGAACAGTTTATTATACTTACGCAACTCATAGAGAAGGACCATTAATTCTAATAATTTCCTGTATTGGCTCAAGAAAGCAAAAATATTCAATTTGAACTGACTGAAGACCTCATCACGCAGGTGGAGGAGCTTATCGCCAAAAAAAACGATAGGAAACTTCGCAAGTTATTGAATGGTTTTCATTATGCTGATATTGCAGAAATTCTAGATGAGGTCAATTTAGATGACGCAATGTATGTCATTAAGTTGCTCGATTCAGAAACGACATCTGATGTTTTGATGGAACTCAATGAGGACAATCGAGAAAAAGTTCTTCAAAATCTATCTTCTAAAGAAATTGCCGAAGAAATTGAAGAACTTGATACCGATGATGCCGCAGATATCATTGCCGAACTTTCCGAAGAACGTCAGAGAGAGGTTATCCATCACATTGAGGACGAAGAGCACAAGGCCGAAATCAAAGAGCTTTTAAGGTACGATGAAGACACGGCTGGTGGACTCATGGCAAAAGAGCTTGTTAAAGTTTATGAAACCTGGACAGTAGCCGGCTGTTTGAGACGCATCAGAGGTCAGGCTAAAGATGTCACAAGAGTTCATTCCATTTATGTCGTTAATAAGCAGAACAAGCTTATAGGGCGATTATCCTTAAAAGATTTAATCGTTGCCAAGAGCGATGAAAAAATTGCGGACATCTACATTAAGAGTGTTGACTACGTGAACGTGGATGAAGATCCTGAAGAAGTGGCAAAAGTAATGGCAAAATACGATTTGGAAGCCATTCCAGTAGTTGACGATAATATGATTTTATTGGGACGCATCACAATTGACGATATTGTGGACGTGTTGCGAGAAGAAGCCGACAAAGATTACCAACTCGCCGCAGGTATTACGGCCGACGTTGAAGCCGATGATAGTATTTGGGAGCTCACAAGAGCTCGATTGCCATGGTTACTGATTGGTATGTTCGGAGGTATTGGTGCAGCAAGCATTATCAGTGGATTCAGTGAGGCTCTAAGGATATATCCAGCCTTATTAATGTTCGTTCCACTCATCCAGGCAACTGCAGGAAATGTAGGTGTACAATCTTCAGCCATTGTTGTGCAAGGTCTCGCAAACGATACCATTGATGGAAATATTTTAAGCAGACTATTAAAAGAAGCTCTTTTAGGATTGGTAAATGGATTGGCCATTGCGGCCATCGTACTTTTAATCAGTCATTTTGCATTTCATACCACCTATAACGAATCCATAACTATTTGTGTGGCACTTATAGCGGTCATCATCATGGCAGCCCTTATCGGAACCTTCATTCCTATATTTTTAGATAAACGCGGTATTGATGCTGCGGTTGCGACTGGCCCATTTATAACTACAAGTAACGATGTGTTTGGTATTCTTATGTATTTCCTAATTGCCAAAATGATCTTAGGTTTTTAAATTTGGGCGTTCCCAAAAAAGGTCGGGCTATACATTACAATCTTTTTATTCGTGCCTCATAAAAAGGATTTCCATTGCTATCCCTAACGCAAAATCTTCGTAAATTTACGTTATGAACACTGTAAATTTAAAAGACAAATTCTCAAAATTCACCAAAAACTGGCATCCACATCAAATTGCTGTAGTTGACGATATGCAAGTGATTTTGGCAAAACTGAAAGGCGAATTTGTGTGGCACAATCATCCAGATGAAGATGAATTGTTCCAAGTTATAAAAGGTACTTTATATATGCGATTTCGTGATCGCACTGAAGTTGTAAAAGAAGGAGAATTAATTGTCGTCCCAAAAGGTGTCGAACACAACCCAATGACCAAGAACGATGAAGAAGTACATGTTTTACTGTTTGAAAAATTATCGACCGCACATACAGGCAATGTAACACACGAAAAAACACAAACTCATTATCCAAAAATTTAGATCTTTTAGGTTTTAAAACCTAAAAGATCTTCTTATGTTTGAACGAAACTAAAATCAAAAAGTCTTTTTTTACAAATTCAATAATTTTTTCTATCACATCGCGCGTAGTCGAGATGCTTTCACTAAATTTGAAAAGTAGAACTTTATAAGACGAGATTCCTGCCTTCGTCGGAATTAAACATGAAAATCCTCCACCTCGATACAAATCATCCATTGCTTATCAATCAGTTGAACGAGTTAGGCTTCAGTAATGATGAAGATTACTCTTCATCAAAAGACCTCATCGAATCAAAAATCAACGATTATGAAGGTATCATCATAAGGAGTCGTTTTTCGTTAGACAAATCCTTTTTGGAAAAAGCAAGAAATCTAAAATTTATTGCTCGCGTTGGAGCAGGATTGGAAAATATCGATTGTGACTATGCCGAGAAAAAAAGGATAAAACTCATTGCAGCTCCAGAAGGCAATCGAAACGCCGTTGGCGAACATACATTGGCGATGCTTCTGTCATTATTCAACAAACTTAACAAAGCAAATAGCGAAGTGAAGCATGGCAAATGGTTAAGAGAAGATAATCGAGGTATCGAACTTGATGGCAAAACTGTTGGCTTGATTGGTTATGGCAATATGGGAAAAGCCTTTGCTAAAAAATTAATGGGATTTAATGTCGAAGTACTTTGTTATGATATCAAAGACAATGTTGGTGATAAAAACGCCAAGCAAGTCTCTCTCGGAGATTTACAAAAGTTTTCAGACGTGTTGAGTTTACACACGCCACAAACTACTGAAACAATAGGAATTATAAATACCAAATTCATCAACCAATTCAAAAAACCGTTTTGGTTCATCAATACGGCCAGAGGTAAAAGTGTCGTCACCTCTGATTTGGTGGAAGCCTTGAAATCAGAAAAAATTCTGGGAGCGGGATTGGATGTTTTGGAATATGAAAAATCATCCTTTGAAAACATGTTTACTTCAGAACTGCCTACTGCCTTCCAATATCTCATCAAAGCAGAAAATGTCTTACTCACACCTCACGTAGCTGGTTGGACGATTGAAAGCAGAGAAAAATTAGCCCAAACTATCGTCGATAAAATCAAAGCACATTTTTGTTAAATTAGTAGCATGAAGAAAACCGTTCTCGTTTTTGGATTGCTAATTCTCGCTTTACTGATATTTTTTCAGTTGAGTAAATATGCTATGATTAGTGGAAATCTCAATATTGAAATTGTCATCGCCAGTATTGCTATTGTATTTTTCTTTGTCGGAATCTTGATTCATAAAAAGAGTTTGCACAAACCTATTAAACTAACAACCGAAATTGATCACGCTAAAATTAAAGAACTTGATATCAGCACAAGAGAATATGAAGTGTTACAAGAAATTGCTTTAGGGTTGTCAAACAAGGAAATAGCCGATAAATTATTCGTTTCCGAAAGCACCATAAAAACACATGTTTCTAATCTTCTGATAAAACTCAATGCGAAGCGTCGTACCCAAGCGGTCCAAATTGCACAACATCTTCAGATACTATAAAAATCGTATTTTAGACTAAAGTATAAGTGATTTAGTACTTTCGTATGAGTGTTCAATGAAGATTGATTTTTACCTTTGGCTGTAATTCAAATCCTAAATAATCATGCAAAAAACAATTATTAAATATGGACTAAGTGGGCTATTTACAGCAGCCATATTATTCCTATTGGTCATTTTATTATCTAGTGACTTATCTTATTCAGCACAAGAAATTCTTGGTTATGCCACCATGCTTGCCGCTCTATCGTTTATTTTCTTTAGCATCAAACATTATAGAGATAAAGAAAATCACGGAATTGTAGGTTTTGGTAAAGCATTATTGATTGGTATTTTGATTTCTACCCTTGTAGGCCTTGGAATTGCCATTGCAGATTATATCTATACTACCATAATTAATCCCGATTTCGCAGAAGACTTTTTAGTAAAATCTCTGCAAACTTTGGAAGCTTCATATAGTGGTTCTGAATTGGAAACCAAGAAAGCAGAATTGACACAACAAATGAAAGACTATGGAGGTTCAGGGTTTATGGCATTTATGATGTTTGCAACCGTCTTTATTTTAGGATTTATCATTTCGCTAATTTCAGCTTTCATACTTCAACGAAAAAATTAAATCATGCAATACAAAGCGAACTCACCAGAAGATTATATCAAACAAGTACCTGAAGAACGCCAAGCTACTTTAAAGAAATTACGAAACGTCATAAAGAAAAACCTCTCAAAAGAGTTTCAAGAAGGCATTCAATATGGAATGATCGGATATTATGTACCGCATAGTATATATCCAGATGGTTACCATTGCAAACCTTCCGAGCCTCTACCATTTATGAGTTTTGCTTCTCAAAAAAACTCCGTGAACCTATATCACATGG
>JAGXIE010000100.1 GCA_024635765.1 Flavobacteriaceae bacterium
CTTTAGCTGGAGCTTCTGGAGCTTCAGCTTTAGGCTCAACAGCAGGTGTTGCTACCGCAGTATCATCTTCAGTCTTTTTAGAACGACTTCTACGAGTGGTTTTCTTTTTAGGTTGTTTATCTGCATTATAGATTTCATTGAAATCTACCAATTCGATCATTGCCATATCAGCATTATCACCTAATCGGTTACCCAATTTGATAATACGTGTATAACCACCTGGACGATCCCCAACTTTTGGAGCTACATCTCTGAATAACTCAGCCACAGCTTCTTTTTGTCGTAATTTAGCAAACACAAGACGTCTGTGATGTGTTGTATCTTCCTTTGATTTAGTAATCATTGGCTCAACAAATTGTTTCAATGCTTTCGCTTTTGCAACCGTTGTATTGATACGTTTGTGCTCAATCAATGAACAAGCCATATTAGCCAACATCGATTTTCTGTGGGCTGTTTTACGACTTAAATGGTTTATTTTTTTTCCGTGTCTCATGACATTTTAAATTTGACATCATCTTGCTACCATATCCGTTCGGAGAGCAAATTATGTGTCGTTAGTAATTATTTATTTTGAAAAGATTAGAAAATTAATCAATCGTAAATCAAAAATCTACAATCGTAATTCGACTAGTCTTTATCTAATTTGTATTTGCTTAAATCCATTCCGAAGTTCAAACCTTTTACATTTACAAGCTCTTCAAGCTCTGTCAAAGATTTTTTACCGAAGTTTCTGAATTTCATTAAATCGTTTTTGTTGAAGGATACCAAATCTCCCAAGGTATCAACCTCTGCTGCTTTCAAACAATTCAACGCACGAACAGACAAGTCCATATCAACCAATTTGGTTTTCAATAATTGTCTCATGTGAAGAGATTCTTCATCATAAGTTTCTGTTTGAGCAATTTCATCCGCCTCTAAAGTGATACGCTCATCAGAGAATAACATAAAGTGGTGAATCAATATTTTAGCAGCTTCAGTTAAAGCTTCTTTTGGATGTATTGAACCATCTGTGATAATTTCAAAAATCAGTTTTTCATAATCCGTTTTTTGCTCAACACGAAAGTTCTCAATACTGTATTTTACATTCTTTATTGGCGTATAAATAGAGTCAGTAAAAATAGTTCCAATTGGTGCCGAAGCCTTTTTATTTTCTTCAGCAGGAACATATCCTCTACCTTTTTCAATCGTAAGTTCCATGTTGATACTTACTTTAGGATCTAAATTACAAATTACCAAGTCTTTGTTCAATACTTGAAATCCAGAAATGAATTTTTGGAAATCACCAGCGGTGATTTGATTTTGACCGGAAACAGAAATTGTAACAGTTTCGTTATCAATTTCATCAATCTGACGCTTAAAGTTAACTTGTTTTAAGTTCAAAATGATTTCAGTAACGTCTTCTACAACCCCTGCAATGGTAGAAAATTCGTGATCAACACCTTCGATTCTAACTGATGTGATTGCGAAACCTTCCAAAGAAGATAACAAAACTCTTCTTAAAGCATTACCTACTGTTAATCCGTAACCTGGTTCAAGAGGTCTAAATTCAAACTTCCCTTCAAAAGGAGTTGAATCTATCATAATTACTTTGTCAGGCTTTTGAAAATTTAATATTGCCATATTTTCTTCGTTTTAATTGTTATTTAGTTGCGCGATATATAAGTTTGAAGAAGACTAATAGATCCTTTTGCTAAATACCAATGAGATTAATTTTTTATTTAGAGTATAATTCAACGATAAATTGCTCGTTGATTTTTTCAGGAATTTGAACTCTTGCAGGAACAGAAACATAAGTTCCTTCTTTAGTATCATTGTTCCAAGTTATCCACTCATAGACATTGCTAGAATTAGCTAATGCATTTTGAATAGCTTCGAGTGATTTAGATTTTTCTCTTACGGCTACTTTATCGCCAGCTTTTAATTGGTAAGATGGAATGTTCACAATTTCTCCGTTTACTACGATGTGTCTGTGAGAAACTAATTGACGTGCGCCACTTCTAGACGTAGACAATCCCATTCTATAAACGACGTTATCTAAACGAGATTCACATAACTGTAACAACACTTCTCCAGTAATACCTTTAGCAGAAGTTGCCTTTTTGAACATGTTTCTGAATTGTCGCTCTAAAATACCATAGGTATATTTTGCTTTTTGCTTCTCCATCAACTGGATTGAGTATTCAGATTGTTTTCCACGACGCCTGCTAGCACCGTGTTGACCTGGAGGATAGTTTCTTTTTTCGAACGCTTTATCGTCTCCGAAAATAGCTTCACCGAATTTACGTGCTATTTTTGTTTTAGGACCAGTATATCTTGCCATTTTTAATTGTTATTTTGAGAGTGATTATGAATTAAGGTCTTAATCTTATCCTTCGATAACCGTTGACCTCTCGTTAATACTTGTTTGTTTTTTTTCAGTTTGCAAATTTACACATAAAAAATTAATATCAATCATAAGAAACGGTTGATATTAATTTTATGAGTGCATAAATTATACCCTTCTACGCTTCGGAGGACGACATCCATTATGTGGTAATGGAGTAACATCGATGATTTCGGTTACTTCAATTCCAGCATTATGGATAGAACGGATAGCAGATTCTCTACCGTTTCCTGGTCCTTTTACGTATACTTTTACTTTTTTAAGTCCTGCTTCTCTAGCAACAGCTGATGCGTCTTCTGCTGCCAATTGAGCTGCATACGGAGTATTCTTTTTAGAACCTCTGAAGCCCATTTTACCAGCTGATGACCATGCTATAACATCTCCTTTTTTGTTTGTCAAAGATATGATGATGTTATTGAATGATGCTGCAATATGCGCTTCACCAACAGAGTCAACAATGACTTTACGCTTTTTTACTTTAGTACTTGCCTTTGCCATAATTTTAGTTTATAGTTGTCAGTTTTTAGTTGTTAGAATCCTAGACTTTTACATTTCAGACAGATTCATCTAACGTCCAATTACTAATGACTTATGTCTTGTTATTATTTAGTTACTTTTTTCTTGTTAGCAACTGTTTTTCTTCTTCCTTTACGTGTTCTAGAGTTGTTTTTAGTGCGTTGACCTCTCAATGGAAGTCCAGCTCTATGACGGATACCTCTATAACATCCAATATCCATTAAACGTTTGATGTTCAACTGGATTTCTGAACGTAATTCACCTTCAATTGTAAAAGGACCTACAGCTTCACGAATATTACTGATCTCGTCGTCTGTCCAATCTTCAACTTTTGTGCTTTCATCAACTTTAGCAGTTGCTAAAATTTCTTGCGCTCTACTTTTGCCTATACCGTAAATATAGGTCAACGCGATAACGCCTCTTTTTTGTTTTGGTATATCTACACCTGCAATTCTTGCCATAATTAACCTTGTCTTTGTTTGAATCTAGGATTCTTTTTGTTAATGACGTAAAGTCTTCCTTTTCGACGTACCAATTTACAATCGGCACTTCTTTTTTTAACTGATGCTCTAACTTTCATCGTATTAGTTTTAGTATCTATAAGTTATTCGAGCCTTTGATAAATCATATGGGCTCATTTCTAATTTTACTTTGTCCCCTGGTAATAATTTAATATAGTGCATACGCATTTTACCAGAGATATGCGCAGTCACAATGTGACCGTTTTCCAATTCAACTCGGAACATCGCATTTGATAATGCTTCAATGATTGATCCGTCTTGTTCTATTGCTGATTGTTTTGCCATACTATTAAGCTACTGCTTTTCTATTTTTACCGGTTTTCATCAATCCATCATAGTGTTTGTTCAACAAATAAGAATTTACCTGTTGCATGGTGTCTATTGCAACCCCAACCATGATTAATAGAGAGGTGCCACCAAAGAACAATGCCCATCCTTGTTGAACACCCATAAGTTGTACTACGAATGCAGGGAACACTGCTATCAAAGCCAAAAATATAGAACCTGGCAAGGTGATTTGAGACATTATTTTATCTAAATATTCTGAAGTTTCTGTTCCAGGTCTGATACCAGGAATGAAACCACCACTACGTTTTAAATCATCCGCCATTTTATTGGTAGGAACAGTAATCGCTGTATAGAAATACGTGAATATGATAATCAATAAAGCAAATACTAAATTGTAATAAAACCCGAAGATATTAGAAAATTCGGCTTGCATCCATTGCCCAACATCACTAGTTCCAAATGATTTTCCGATTAAACTTGGCACAAACATGATTGCTTGAGCAAAGATGATTGGCATAACTCCAGAGGCGTTCAACTTTAATGGTAAAAATTGACGTGATCCGAATACATTCTTTTCGTATCCTCCAGATGCAGTGCGACGGGCATACTGAACAGCAATTTTACGAACGGCCATCACTAACATAACAGATGCAAGAATGATTAACATCCATATCACTAGTTCGATCAATACCATCATTAATCCACCGTTTCCACCTCCGCTAATTCTAGATGCGTAATTTTGTACAAAAGAAGCTGGCATACGGGCAATGATACCAACCATGATCAATAATGAAATACCATTACCAATACCTTTATCAGTAATCTTCTCTCCTAACCACATGGCGAATACACAGCCTGTAACAAGTATAATCACTGATGATACGTAAAACGTTGTTCCTGTTCCCAATAAAAATGCACTGTTAGGAATCCCTAATGCTGGTAAACTTGCTAAATAGCCTGGTGCTTGAACCAAACAGATAGCGATGGTTAACCAACGTGTAATCTGGTTGATTTTTTTACGACCACTTTCTCCGTCTTTTTGCAATTTCTGTAGATAAGGAATCGCTATTCCCATCAATTGAACTACAATGGATGCAGAGATGTATGGCATAATACCTAATGCAAACACAGAGGCATTTGCAAAAGCTCCACCAGTAAAGGCATTAAGTAACCCTAATATCCCTTGATCTGTACTATCTTGCAGACCACCTAATTGAGTTGCATCAATACCTGGTAAAACTACTTGGGCACCAAAACGATAGACTAAAAGCAAACCAAGCGTGAGCATGATTCTATCCTTTAGTTCCGTTATTTTCCAAACATTTTTTAAAGTCTCTATAAATTTCATCCTAAAATTGTCTTATAAAGTTACAGCTTCTCCTCCTGCAGCTTC
>JAGXIE010000101.1 GCA_024635765.1 Flavobacteriaceae bacterium
AAAAGATTAAACGATCAAAACCTTGAATTACTCTAAAAAGTTTTATTTTTGGTTAGAATTCATTCTTTAAAATGAAAATTATTTCAATGATTCCTGCACGTTATAGTGCATCTCGTTTTCCAGCTAAATTAATGCAAAATTTGGCTGGAAAGACCGTTATCCTTCGCACTTATGAAGCAACTGTTGCTACTCAATTATTTGACGAAGTATATGTGGTGACCGATAGTGCTATTATCTATGATGAAATTGTAAATAACGGGGGGAAAGCCATCATGAGTAAAAAGGAACACCAGTCTGGAAGCGACAGAATTGCTGAAGCAGTTGAAGGATTGGATGTCGACATCGTGGTAAATGTGCAAGGTGATGAGCCTTTTACAGAACGAGAAAGTCTAGAAAAAGTATTAGAAGTCTTTAGGCATGATGACCAAAAAGAAATTGACTTGGCATCATTGATGGTTGAAATTCACGATTGGGACGAAATTAGCAATCCAAACACGGTAAAGGTTATTGTGGATCAAAATAATTTTGCACTGTATTTTTCAAGAAGTCCTATTCCTTTTCCTCGTGATAAAGAAGCCGGTACTCGTTATTTTAAACATAAAGGAATTTATGCATTCAGAAAACAAGCTCTATTGGATTTTTACAGATTGCCAATGCAATTTCTGGAAGCAACAGAAAAGATTGAGTGTATTAGATATTTAGAATACGGAAAACGAATAAAAATGGTAGAAACTACAGTTGAAGGTGTTGAAATTGATACGCCTGAAGATCTGGAGCGTGCCAAGCGTTTATGGAAATAGAATACAAGAACATAAAGGTCATAGGTTTTGATGCAGACGATACACTTTGGGTGAACGAAACATATTTTCGTGATGCTGAATTAGAGTTAGCTAAATTACTATCGCCTTATGAAACCGCTAATAAGATTGACCAAGAATTATTTAAAAAAGAAGTCGACAATTTACCATTATATGGATATGGCATCAAAGGGTTTGTGCTATCAATGGTAGAATCGGCTTTGGAAATATCTAATAATACAATTTCAAACGCCACGATTTATAAGATATTGGAAATTGGTAAAGATATGCTCAGCAAACCTGTGGACTTATTGGAAGGTGTTGAAGAAGTTTTGCATACCCTGTCTAAAGATTTTAGATTGATAGTAGTTACAAAAGGAGATTTATTAGACCAAGAGCGGAAATTAGAAAAATCAGGATTGTTGGATTATTTTCATCATATTGAAATATTAAGTGATAAAAAAGAGGCTAATTATTCAAAATTATTAAACCATTTAGATATCAAACCATCAGAATTTTTAATGATTGGAAATTCTTTAAAATCAGATATTATACCTTTGGTGAATATAAAAGCGAAGGCTATTCATGTTCCATTTCATACAACATGGATTCATGAGCAGGTCCATGAAAACGAAACGCAAAACAAAAACTATAATACAGTTGAAAATCTGTTGGACATAATTCCACTTTTGAGTAGAAAAAAAAGCGGTACAACGGTTAAGAACGATTAATATATGAGTTATAAAAATTATCCAATGGTGTCCAGAGTTGTGTTTGGACGAGGCAGTTTTAATCAGTTAGGAGATATCATTGAATCCAAACGTTTAAACGTCAAAGCACCATTTATATATCTAGTTGATGATGTATTCAAAGGAAATGCTTTGGTTACAATGCGCATCCCGTTGGCATACGATGATGAATTGATTTTTGTATCTGCAGTTGAAGAACCAAAAACATCACAAGTAGATGAACTGGTTGAACGAATCATTTTAACTCACAATGATAGACCTTCAGGCGTCATTGGTATAGGAGGCGGCACGGTTTTGGATTTGGCAAAAGCTGTTGCAATTATGCTCACTAATGAAGGTGAAGCTAAAGATTATCAAGGTTGGGATTTGGTAAAATCGCCAGCTATCTATCACGTTGGCATTCCCACGATATCAGGTACAGGATCAGAAGTCTCAAGGACTACGGTTTTAACAGGTCCTGATAAAAAATTGGGAATTAATTCTGACCATACGCCTTTTGACCAAGTGATTTTAGATCCAGAACTGACTGTAGGCGTTCCAAAACAACAATGGTTTTATACAGGGATGGATTGTTACATTCACTGCATAGAATCTTTGAGCGGTACATTTTTAAATGCATTCAGTCAAAGTTATGGTGAGAAGGCTTTTGAATTGTGTAAGGAGATTTTTGTAGCTGGCAACCTTACTGATGAAGAAGCTCAGGATAAACTTATGATGGCTTCTTGGCATGGAGGAATGAGCATTGCCTATTCTCAAGTTGGTGTAGCTCATGCTATGAGTTATGGTTTGTCATATTTATTAGGCACAAAACATGGTATCGGTAACTGTATAGTATTTAATCAACTTGAAGAATTTTATCCTGATGGAGTCAAACTATTCAAACAGATGAAGAAACTTCATGCTATCCAACTTCCAGAAGGTATTTGTGCAGACTTGGATGATGAACAATTTGATATTATGATCGATGTTGCACTTGAATTGGAACCCTTGTGGCAAAATGCCATAGGCAAGAATTGGAAAAGCACTATTACGCGTGAAAAATTGAAATCCTTATACCAAAAAATGTAACATGCGGTGGTTATCAAAATGGATTTACTTTAAACTCCTGGGTTGGAAGGTCGTTGGTAACACATCGATGTCAAAAGACACTGTCAAAAAGGCGGTTATCATTGCAGTTCCGCATACGAGTTGGCACGATTTCTTTATAGCGCTTTTGCTTCGTCAAGTCGTTGGAATCAAAGCTAATTTTATTGGTAAAAAAGAACTCTTCACTTGGCCATTTGGCTATTATTTTAGAAGTATTGGTGGTGCAGCATTAGATAGAACTTCAGGGCAGAACAAAGTTCAGGCAATTGCCGAATTATTTAAAAAAAGAAAAGAATTCCGTTTAGCATTGTCTCCAGAAGGGACACGTAAAAAAGTAGAGGAATGGAAAACCGGTTTTTATTACATTGCCAAAGCGGCAAACGTTCCCATTATCATGTTTACCTTTGATTTTGAAAATAAGCAAAATAAGATTTCAGAACCCTTTTACTTAACTGATGATTTTGAGGCCGATTTAAAATTTATCAAAGACTTTTTTAAAGGTGTCAAAGGTAAAATCCCTAAATATTCATAGATTTTGGCATAAAATTTGAGTATTATATTGTATAGTTTATCAATGAAACATACAGTAAACATTTTTTGTCCCTAAAGAGAAACATTGATCTACTAATTTAAAAAATGCTGCTCCTTTTATGTTTTGGAGTGGCTTTTTTTATTCCATAAAACCAACTGTGCAAATTATACGTATGTATGGGTGTAGGCCAATTTTAAGTTTTTAGATTGATTACTTTAGTTTAAAATCCCTACTCAAATCTTTCGTTATAAAATTGCTATGAGAAAGAAGAAGGGCTGTCGATTTCGTTTGACAGCTTTTTCTGTTTTCTGACTTTAAATTTTATCATCAAGCCACCTTCTCAATTCATAAAAATTTTGTGGTGCCACACCGTGACCTACTGGAAATTCTGAATACGTATGTTTTATGTTTAATTGTTCCAAAAGTTTTGGCGCCTTTCTTGCCCAGTCAATTGGAATAACTTGGTCTGCACTGCCATGGGAGCAATAAAAATTGAGGTGTGAATAGTCTTTTTTGTTTAAATCTTCAGGAAGTATGTCTTCATTAATATATCCACTCAATGCAATCACGTTTTTTATTTTTTTAGGATAGTTGAGAGCAACAGCATAACTCAAAATAGTACCTTGACTAAAGCCTAACAACGTGACGTTAGTTTTGTCTACAGTATAGGTTTTACAGGCCTCGTCAATAAACGTTGCTATCAAATCTCTAGACTCTTTGGCTTGATCGTTATCGTTCCACTTGTTCATTTGGGCGTCAAAATTGATGGCGTACCAAGCATTTCCATATGGTTGCATCGGATAAGGAGCTCTTACAGAAATTATAAATAGTTCTTTTGGTAATTCAGAGGCAAAAGAAAACAAATCATTTTCATCACTGCCATAACCATGTAACATGATAAGCAATGGTGCATTTTCTTTAAGAGTTGAAGCTCGTGTGAGATGATATAGTGAGAAGTCCATATTATTTTCCTAATGATGCAAATATTTTTTGAAAAAAATCACCCAAAAGAGGTATTGGTTCTGCTTTGCCTGATATTGCAGTAAAAACTCCATAAAACAACAATAGAGCTATACCAATCCAAAAAGCCATTGTGATATTCCAACTATCAAATCCGCTTACAACATATCCTAAAAACATTTGTGTCAGCCAGAGACCAAGTGCTTGTCGTGTATGAAATGCCGTAAAAGCATTCTTTTTATCTTGATTCATAAAAAAAGCGACTAGCGTTCCTATGAGCGTTAAATAACTCACAATTGCCATTGTTTTTCCTTCTTCAACTGTGTTTTCGTTCATTGATTTAAAATCATTTGATTATTGGCAATGATGCCATAGGCGTTTCCTTCAAGCGTATGATTTTCAAATATGGCATTTCTGGAGCTTGACTTTATGTTTTCCTTTGAAAATTTGTATTCACCGGCTGGATTAAAAAGACTTATGTCAGCTTCGTTTCCAACTTGAATTGGTGTTGAAGTTAGTCCAAAACGTTCTTTACCTTTGGTGAGCAAATCCACTGTTTTCTTGATTGTGAATAGTTTGTTAAGGGCGCCAAATGCACTTTCTAAACCGATTGTTCCATATTTGGCATGCTCAAATTCCACTTTTTTATGTTCTATGTCTATGGGGTTGTGATCGCTCGTTACCATATCAATCGTGCCATCTTTTAGTCCTTCAACTAGGGCATCGCAATCTGTTTGTGTTCTTAAAGGTGGAGAAACTTTGTAGTTGGTGTTAAATGTATTCAATTCATTATCTGTCAATACTAAATTATGAATGGCCACACTGCAACTCACATCCAATTTTTGATTTTTGGCATTACGAATCAATTCCACTGATTTTGCTGTAGAAATAGTCGGAATATGAAGTTTGCCTCCAGTATATTCTAACAGAAATAAATCTCTAACAATCTGTAACTCTTCCGCCAATGATGGATTTCCCTTTAGGCCGAGTGACGTACTTGTAACATTTTCATTCATCACGCCAAATCCTGAAATTTTGGATTCCTGTGGAAATGAAAATATCAATCCTTCAAAGTTGCTAGCATATTGTAAAGCTAGTTTCATCAGATTTGGATTACTGATCGGTTTTTGATAATCATAAAAAGCAATCGCTCCTGCATTTTTCATATCGAAAAGTTCAGCTAATTCTTCTCCATTACTTTCCTTGGTTAAGGCACCGATCGGATATAATTTTACTGCCTTTCCACTTGCTTTTCCCTTTAAAAACATGATGTCCGCATAACTGTCAATAGAAGGGTTGGTGTTACTGTTAACAGCAACCGCAGTGAAACCTGACAACGCTGCCGTTTTGAGTCCGTTCTCAATGGTTTCTCGCTCTTCAAAACCTGGTTCACCAAAACTCACACTGCTATCAAACCAACCTTGTGAGACATGTAGATTGTCATTTTTGATTTCTTTGTAGTTTTTCGGGTTTTTTAGATTTTTACCAATTTGGGAAATTGTTCCTTTTTCAACTAAAATATCAAAGGTTTGATTGTGAAAATCGCTTTTTGGGTCAACAATGGTCGCAGATTTTATGAGTACGTTCATTTAAAAAATTTTAAGATGAGCATTTCAATAATTAAAAAAGCTAGTGCAAAAATAACAAACCATTTCCATAGCTCATTCACATTCGTCTTACTTTTTATGTCGTCAATGGCAGAAGCAACGTTTGTGCTTGTATTAACATCTTTAAAAGAAGATAGATTCATATAGTTTAAATCACTTTCGTTTCGTGAATAATTGTAGCTGAGATTCTGTAATGTCGTTTCTTTATTATTTACTGAAAGAATTCCGGCAATATCAGGATACTCATTGGTTTTTAGTTCAACCTTGTTTATATAGGTTTGTTGTAACGGCACTACAGAGTTATCATCAACCACTAATGTTAGAATATTATCCTGTTGCAGTTTGGTGCTGATATCAATGGTGTTTTCTTGGCCGATCGTGTAATATAATTGAGGCACTTTTAAGCTTTGCTTACCGATGTTGTAGAGCACAGGCACAATTAATGGTGAATTTTTAAAATTGGAATTACCCTCATTTAAAGCTGCGGAAAATGCATATGCGCGATTTGATTCCGATAAAAAGCTAGAACTGTCTTCAAAATTTAAAATTGAAGAACCGCCTGAAGCACCATTAGGAAAATAAGAATTCACTTTAGGATATTGAAAATTGGTAACCTTCTTATCAAAAACATTGATTAATAAAGGATGTGAAAAGTTGATGGAGGTTATTTTTTTTTCTGTAGAATTTAACGGATTAAAACTTGGAAGTAAGTAATTAGCAAATAATTGATTATAAGAATCTAATGCAGATTTATTTGAAGGAATAATAACAATAAGCCCACCGTTGTCTGTAAATGATTTTAAAGCAGTTATTAACGAATTTGGGATGTCCTCCAGTTCGTTTAAAACAATTAAGTTTTGTGCCTCAAGACTATTGTAATTGAGTTCGTTGAATTTAGCTGACACATAATCAAACTCATCATTTGTGTAAATTTTACTTAAAAACCCATCATCTGTTTGATTAATGGAAAGTACTTTTATGTTCTCTCGTTTATTAATATTAAAAAATAGCGTATTATCGTATTGAAGATTGGCATCCTCAATCACTATTTTACCATCAAACGCCACATCCAAGGGAATTGTAAACATCGTTTCAGCTTTGTCTTTGATAGATACCGAGCTTTTAGCAATAAGATTATCGCCATTATATAAGGATACTGGCAGGGTCTCTATCGAGGTTCCTTGGTTTTTTAAAGCCACGGTCAGTTCAATTGAGTTGACATCAATATTTGATATAAAAACTGTATCAATCGCCACGTTATTGCGGTTTTCAGGTTTTAATTGAACCAATTTGTAATTGACCAAACTATCTTTTTCTAGCGGAAGCATTCCTTTTTTCTGTTGGAAATCAGAAATCAATACCAGGTTTTTAATGGTATTTCTGTCTTTTGAAAATGCTTTCTTCCCTTTGAGAATGACTGCTTCATAGGGAAGTTGATTGGGTGAATGTTTTAATTGAATCAAATCATTTTTAATCGCTTTTGTTGTAGTGTTTATGAATGTGTTGTCATTTGTGAATAATGTAATTGGTTCGTTCTCATCAACATTCTCAATAATATCTTGAACAGCTTTATTGAGTAATGTGCCATTACTGCTTTTCGCCTGCATGCTGAAGGAGTTATCTAAATATATGATTGTTTCGCTCTTAGTGTTAAAACTATCGGAATCCGCAATATAGGGCTGTGCAAAGGCAAAAATGATGCATGCCAATAGCAGCATACGTGTCAATAGTGTGAGCCATTTTTTGACTTGGGAGCTCTTTCTGGTCTGGAGTGTAATGTTCTTAAGAAATTGGACATTTGTGAACTCTACTTTTTGAAAGCGTCGCAATTGAAATAAATGAACGATAATGGGAATGACAAGGAGCAGTAAAGCGTAAAGTAACTCTGGATGTTTGAATTGCATTCCTCGATTATAATTTATTAGTCATCAAATATAGAAAATGCTGAAAGATTAGTACAGCTGGATTTAGGGAAATTTAACTTTTATGGTCATAAAAATCCAAAGTTGTAAAACAAGAAAGTTATGATTTGACAAATACTTATATTTCGCTTTATTTATAGCTGCCTATAATCAATGTTATATTAACAGAAAAAATAATAATCAATCATAGGTTTCATATGTTGCGTTTCAAAATAGCGTCTGATTCGTTCTTGAGATCGTTCGTTAGCAACCGTTACAATACTTTGAGGATTCTTAAGTTCGCTCAAATAACTGAAATTATGCAATTCTATATCGTAAATATGCTTGCCGATCTTCTTTGGGTTGTTGCATATCCAAACAAATGGAATGTTTCGTTTTTTTAACATTTTGGCAATTCGTTTTCCTTTAAATCCAGCACCCCAAAGAGTTAAAATTCTGGTTTGATCAAAATTCAATTCCAAAAAATAGTACAATTTGAGATCTAAAAAATAGTTTTGGGCATAATGCTCATGTGTGCGCGACGTGCGAGAAGAATAATCTCGCCAATGATGCAATACCTTGCTACATGGAATACATTTCATGTTATTTTTGTAAAACCGAAATGTCAAATCATAATCTTCAGGGTACCTGTTCGGATTAAAAGCACCGCAATCTATAAGATCATCTCTATGTATCATCCAGCAAGGTGAGGGAATGACACATTCTTTATAGATTTCTGAATAGTTGTTGCCTTTTAAGGTCAATTCGTTTAACCAATTCTCATAACGCTCATAACCATCACTTATGCCTTCCTCACTAAAATAGTTGACCAATCCTACTGCCAAATGGTGCCTTCCATAGCTTAATAGTTTATTTAAAAGCACTTCGAGTTTATCAGGACTCATTACATCATCACTGTCCATCCTTGTAATATAGTCACCTTTACTTTGTTTAAATGCCAGTTTCAACGCATCAATGATTCCACTTCCATCGTTTTTTGTCAATTTTATTCGCGAATCACTTTTAGCGTAATTTTCAACTATGGAATAGCTATCATCGGAAGAACCGTCATCAATAATAAGTAACTCCCAATTTTTGTAAGATTGCAACAAGATGGAACCTAAACATTCTGTCAAGTAGTTTTCGGTGTTTTTAAAAGGAGTAAGTATACTGATTAAAGGCTTTTGCATGACCAAAAATACAAATTCAACTTTTAACAAAATGTTCACTATTAAAAATGTAACGGATTGTAGTTTTGCAGTACCAATAAAAAAAAATTATAAAAATGAAAAAGATCTTAAGCATGGTCCTTATTGGATCTGTCTTGCTTGGTTGTGGTTCTGCATCAAAAGTGAGCAACGACTTGGCAACTCAAAATCCAATTGTCACATCTATTGATATCACTCAAGTAAATGATGATAAACTTCCTGTTGTTATAAATCCAGGCCGTTTTACTGAAGAAACGGTGACGTATCATTTGCCTAAAGTTGTGCCTGGCACCTATGCTCTTGGTAGCTATGGTCGTTTCGTAGACGATTTCAAAGCTTTGGATTACAACGGCAAAGAACTAACTTTTACACATCCTGATGACAATACTTGGGTTATTGCCAATGCAAAACAGTTAGATAAGTTAGAATATTATGTGAATGACACCTATGATCAAGAGGTAAGTGGTGGCATTGGTTATGAAATACCGTTTTCTCCAGCAGGAACGAATATTGATCCTAATAATTATGTCTTGAATTTGTATGGATTTGTTGGATATTTTAATAACATCAAAGATGCTCAATATACGCTTGATGTGACTGGGCCAGCAACTTTCAAACACAGTTCGGCATTGCAATCTACAGGGCTTAAATCAAGCGCAGACGGCACAGCTATTACCAATAGTTATTTTGCGCCAAGATATTTTGACATTATGGACAATCCAATGATGTACGGTAAGCTAGACATCGAGGAATTCATGGTTGGTGACATTAAAATTGTTTTGAGTGTTTATTCTCCGAATCAGGTTCATACGGCTGCGAGTTTAAAAGAAACGGTGTATAAAATGATGGAAGCCCAAAAAGCCTATTTAGGTGATATCAATACAACGCCTCGATATGACATCTTTCTATATTTATCTGAAGGGAAAGAAGATTCTCCAAAAGGGTTTGGCGCTCTAGAACATCATACATCCACTGTGGTTGTATTGAGTGAGTCGTCATCTAAAGAGCGTCTGGCAAAATCAATGACAGATGTTGTGGCACATGAGTTTTTTCATATTGTGACACCTCTTTCAGTGCATTCAGAAGACATACATTACTTTGATTATATCAATCCGACCTTCTCTAAACATTTATGGATGTATGAAGGTGTCACTGAATATTTCTCACAGCATTTCCAGGTTTATAAAGGATTGATGACAAGTGAAGAATTCTATGATGAACTTACGAGTAAAATAGCAATTTCCAATTATTTTGATGATACCATGAGTTTTACAGTAATGAGCGAAAACGTCATGGATGAACCGTATGCTAAAAATTATATCAATGTGTACTCAAAAGGTGCTCTGATTGGGATGTGTATTGATATCTTAATGCGAGAAGAAAGTAAAGGACAGCG
>JAGXIE010000102.1 GCA_024635765.1 Flavobacteriaceae bacterium
CGTTCACCAATGGCCTTACGAAGTTCGAAATTATTATAGTCTTTGCTGATACCTATATTGTCTTCAATATGTTGAGGAGTTATCTGTGTTCCTTTTGGAAGAATTATTTGTAATTTTTCAAGTTCATTATTGATTTTGCTTAAATCGGTCCCAAGAAATTCAACGAGCATCTGGGCAGCTTTTGGAACAATTGTATAACCTTGGCCGCTCAAAACACGTCTGATCCACTCACCTACTTGGTTTTCGTAGAGTTTTTTACTTTCATAAACGACGGAACTCTTCTGAAGTGTTTTGTACAGTGCTTTACGTTTATCAATGCTTTTGTATTTGTAATTAATCACCAAAATTGTGGTCGGCTGCGGCTGCTTGGCATAATCAATCAATTTCTCTATGTTGCGAGATAAATCCTGCGCTTCCTTTACAATGACCACCTGATAGTCAGCCATCATTGGGTAACGTTTAGCGTTGCTCACAATATCCTCCACGGCAACATCTCGGCCATAAAGCACCATTTGATTGAACCCTTTTTCTTCCTCCGAAAGTACATTTGCTTCAATATATTGAGAAATTTTATCAATATAATAGGGCTCCTCACCCATCAAAAAGTAAATTGGTTTTAACTTTTTGGCGTTAATGTCGTTTATTAATTGTTTAATATCATCCAACGCAATGAAAATTTAAATTATAAGCACCCATTCCCGATTTTATCCAATGGAATTTGGTAATTGATTATTGAAGATTAACTTTGGGAAAAAGAATATTTCAAGTATTGCAACCACTCAATTTTCCAAAGTTTCCGTTTCGATTCAAAAATAGCGAAAATAAAATTTCTATTTTCGATGTCATTCGTAAAAGATTTGTCATTTTACAACCTGAAGAATGGGTTCGTCAACATTGTGTTCACTATCTGATGAATGAAAAAAAATATCCAATATCTCATATCAATGTCGAAAAAGAATTGCTTATTAACGGTTTAAAAAAACGCTATGACATTGTGATATTCAATAATGACGGGAGCATTCTTCTCATTGTGGAATGTAAAGCTCCCAGTATTAGTATCAGTCAAAATACCTTCGATCAAATTGCACGTTATAATCTGTCGCTAAATGCTACCTATTTGATGGTTACCAACGGAATTAATCATTATTATTGCCAAATGGATTTTAAAAATGAACGGTATCTGTTTTTAGAAGATATTCCAGATTATTGTTAATTAAAGCTTTTATGAAATTGAAAATAATCCTATCGATGAAGAAAGTACCTTTATATTTTAAATTGAAAATTTAAAAATTGGCATTTATGAATGTTGCAGTTGTCATATTAAATTGGAACGGTAAAAACTTATTGGAAAAGTTCTTACCGTCAATTATCTCATATTCGCAGGAAGCAACTATTTATGTAGCCGACAATGGCTCAACCGATGACTCTATAAAGTTTTTAAAAACAAAACATCCCTCAGTCAAAATCATTCAAAACAGAAAAAATGCTGGGTATGCCAAAGGTTACAACGATGCTTTAAAGGAAATAGAGGCCGATATTTTCTGCTTGTTAAATAGTGATGTTGAAGTCACTAAAAATTGGCTCAATTCTATTATAGAGGAGTTTAAAAAAGAAACGAACACAGCCATCATTCAGCCGAAAATTTTAGACTACAACCGTAAAGACTTTTTTGAATACGCTGGAGCAGCAGGTGGTTTTATAGATCAATTCGGTTATCCTTTTTGCAGAGGACGCATTTTCGATACTGTTGAAAAAGATAAAGGTCAATATAAAGATGCTTCCATTTTTTGGGCCTCTGGGGCCTGTTTTTTTATAAGAAGTGAAGTTTTCAAATTTCTAAATGGATTTGATGAGTCTTTCTTTGCCCACATGGAAGAAATCGATCTCTGCTGGAGAGCCTTCAACCTTGGATATAGCGCTAAATATCTAGAAAATTCTACAGTATATCATATAGGTGGAGCGACTTTAAAAAATACAAACCCGAAGAAAACTTATCTCAATTTCCGGAATAGTCTATTCTCATTGACCAAAAACGCCAGCGGAAATGTATTTCTACTAATCCTCACTCGTTTGCTTATGGATGGATTAGCTGCTATCAAATTCTTGATAGAATTAAAACCACAACACATCATCTCTCTCCTTAAGGCACACTTCAGTTTCTATTCCCATCTGCATACTCTTTTAAAACAACGAAGCCAGTTAAAACAAACTAACAACTATTACAAAACCTCCTCAATAGTCTGGTCTTACTACATTAAAAAATGTAAACATTTCGATTTTTTATAAAAAGTGTTAAATTTTTTGTTAATACATAGCCAAGCGATTGTTTTTTGCATAATTTTGAACTGTTAAATTTTTAATTATTTAATCACTGAAACTATGAAAAAACTAATTCTATTGGGAGTGTTTTCAATGTTTATATTGAGTTCTTGTGTATCTAAAAAAAAGTATACAGATCTTGAAGCAAAGCAGAAAGAAACACAAGATTTATTGAACACTGCAACTGTCAAATTGAACAGTTGTTTATCAGACAAGGCCGCAGCAGATGCAAGAGTGGCAGGTTTACAGGAGCAATTGGCTGACATGCGCAGAACAAATCAAGATTTAATTGACACAAAGGGCAATTTGACTACCTTGACACAAAAAGGTGCAGAAAACCTAGAAAAATCTCTTGAAAGCTTAAAAGAGAGAGATTTGAAAATTACCCGTTTGCAAGATGCCTTAACAAGAAAAGACAGTGTTACTTTGGCAATCGTAACAAGTTTAAAGCGTGATGTTGGATTGAACGATCCAGACATCCAAATCAATGTTGAAAAAGGTGTTGTTTACATCTCAATCGCTGACAAATTATTGTTCCAAAGCGGAAGCTACAACGTAACTTCAAGAGCAAAAGAAATTTTGGGTAAAGTTGCGAAAGTAGTAAATAGCAAACCTGATTTTGAGTGTATGGTTGAAGGTCATACCGATTCTGTACCTTACAAAAATGGTTTATTGTTAGACAACTGGGATTTAAGTGTGAAACGTGCCACATCTATCGTAAGGGTATTGGAAGATTTAGGAGTTCCTTCTAAACAATTGGTAGCAGCAGGACGTGGTGAATATATACCATTGGTACCAAACAACTCTGCAGAAAACAGAGCAACCAACAGAAGAACTCGTATTTTAGTATTACCTAAAATTGATCAGTTCTACGAAATGGTTGAAAAAGAAATGAAAAACCTATCTGAAGGTAAAAAATAAATTGCATTTAAATGCATAGTAAAAAGCTCAATCGAAAGATTGGGCTTTTTTTTTAGAGTTAATTACTGAAATTAAAACTAATAAAAATTTCAGCATTTAAAATTTAGCATAGATATTTGCAACCTCAAACGGAATTGAATGACTGAGAATCATAAGCAACGTATTGCATTAAGTGTGTTTTTTCTAATTAATGGATTTTGCTTTGCTACTTGGGCATCTCGAATTCCTACAATTAAGTCGCTCTTTGAGCTTAATGACGCTCAATTAGGAAATGTATTATTAGTGTTACCTATTAGCTCTTTGATTGGACTGCCGATTTCAGGGTGGTTAGTATCAAAATTTGATAGCAGAACACCTATGATAGTGGCATTTATGTTCTTTAACATTTCGCTCATCGCAATTGGTTTTTCTAATTCCATCTTCATATTGGTAGCTGCAGTTTTCATGTTTTCATTTTTTATGCGGATTGTTAATATTGCTATAAACACACAATCGATAAGTGTGCAAAAGAATTTTAAACGAAAAATAGTCGGTTCATTTCATGGCCTATGGAGCACTGGAGGAATCCTTGGTGTTGGATTTTCTACGCTTATGGTAAATATGGATGTGCCTTTACGTGCCCACTTTTTAATTGCGGCTATTTTTTCAACTTTTGTGATATCCATTGCCTTTCCCCGTTTGATGAAAAATGACCGAGCAGCACATGGCAATAAATTGATCATAGGAAAACCTGATAAGCCAATTATGCTATTAGGAATATTAGTGTTTTTCGCAGCTGTTTGTGAAGGAGGTATTTTTGACTGGAGTGGTGTTTATTTTAAAGATGTAGTAAAAGTCGAACTATTCACGCTAGGTTATTTGATTTTTATGGTTTTTATGGCAGTTTCACGATTCTTTTCAGACAAACTTATAGAAACCCTGGGTATGAAACGACTTTATATCATCAGTTCTTCCTCGATTACTCTTGGCATCCTTACTATTATTCTATTTCCTTATTTCTGGCCATGTATTATTGGCTTAAGCATTACAGGTATTGGAGTTGCTGCTATTTTTCCTATGACCTTTATGTTGGCAGGAATGTCTAAAAAATATTCAGCAGGTATGGCAATCTCAATTGTAGCTACCTATGCCATTGTTGGGATGTTAGTTGGCCCACCATTGATCGGATACATTGCTCATGCTTTTAATTTGAAAGTAGCATTTGTCATCTTTCTCATTTCCGGATTAATGTTGATACCGTTTTCTCAATTGTTCTTTAAGATTGAAAATCATTAACTTAAAAAATTTCCAAACTGCCTTTACCTTCTCTAACAATCAATGGCTGATCTTCTGACAGATCTATCACTGTGGATGCTTGGTTGTCGCCATAACCACCATCAATAACCAAATCAACAAGATTATCCCATTTTTCAAGAATAAGCTCTGGATCTGTAGTATATTCAATGATTTCATCTTCATCGCGAATAGATGTAGAAATAATTGGATTACCCAATTGACGGACAATTTCTAAAGCAATATTATTATTTGGCACACGAATACCAACCGTTTTTTTCTTTTTAAATGGATGTGGCAAAGAGCTCGCTCCAGGTAGAATGAACGTATAGGGTCCTGGCAATGCTCTCTTTAATATTTTAAAAGTCCTTGTATCAATCTGCTTTACATAATCGCTTAAATTGCTTAAATCATGACATATAAAAGAAAAATTTGACTTTTCAAGTTTTACTCCTTTTATGAGAGCAACCCGCTCTAATGCCTTCATATTGTTAATATCACAGCCCAAACCATAAACAGTATCCGTAGGGTAAATAATCAATCCACCTTTGCGCAATACATCGATCACTTTCTTTATTTCCTTTGGATTCGGATTTTCTTCGTAAAGTTTAATAAATTCAGCCATAATAAGTACAATATGCAATACGTTTACAATTTAAATAATATTTTTATCATGAGGGCATTAAAATATTTTTTCCTTTTCTTACTAATGATTTCAATATCATCTTGCAACGAGAGTGAAACTCCTATCGACACAACTCCAGAATTAAATACGCTGGAATATTATGAAGAATTGGATATCCCTTATGGATTAAACAGTGATCAAAAATTCGACATGTATCTTCCAGAAAATCGCACTTTAGAAACTAAAGTGATGATTCTTATTCATGGTGGAGGCTGGTCAAGCGGTGACAAGTCAGACATGAATCTATTTAAAGATTTAATCCGTCAAGAACTACCAGATATAGCTATTGTTAATATCAATTACCGACTGGCCGATGAAAATAACAATCCTTATCCCATGCAAATTAATGATATCACTTCTGTAGTCAATTATCTAAAATCCATTGATGATGAATACGTGTTTTCTGATGATTATGGCTTTGTAGGAGTTAGCGCAGGAGCTCATTTGTCATTGCTTTGGTGTTATGCCTTTGATGCAGAAAGCAATGCGAAAATGGTTTGTAGTATTGTGGGCCCAACTAATTTTACCGATCCTGCCTATCTAAATAACTCCAATCCAGAATTACAGGCAATGATTGATATGTTTGGAATAGATCCATCCATAAATTTTCTGGAGGAGGTGAGCCCATTTCTTCAAGTTTCAACATCAGCACCTCCTTCGATTTTGTTTTATGGTGGCCAAGACCCTTTAATTCCAACAACACAAGGTACTGACATGCGAGACAAGCTAAACCTGTTCGGGGTTACAAATGAATTTACATTATATCCCAATACAGGACATGGTTGGGTCGGATTGGAATTACTAGATACTTGGACTAAACTAAAATTATTCACCCAAACATATTTATAATAAATTACTGTAACATCTTTTCCACATATCCGTCTTTTGTATATGTGGAAATATTTTGTCTTCATACTGTCTTTCTCAATATCATGCAATTATGTTTGGTCTACCAACCCTTTGGATCCAATTGTTTTTCCAAAATCGGAAACGGTCAACAACTTTACAACAAGAATTCCATTTAAACTTATCGACCATTTGATGGTAGTAGAAGCTGAACTTCTTGGTCAAAAAGGAAACTTTATTATTGACACAGGTTCGGAAACTTTGATTTTGAATAAAGTTCATTTTAAAACCTTTGATCTCTATTATAAAAAAACTAAAAAAACTTCTGGAGTACTTGATTTTACAGATGACCCTTTAGAGAGACAATTGAAAGAATTTGTCATCAACAATCTGGTACTCACAAATAAAACTTCGGATGTGATTGATTTATCACATATAGAGATTAGCAAGAAAATGAACCTTTTAGGTATTATTGGATTTAACATTCTGAAAGACTATGAGATTTTTATTGATTTACATCTCAACCAGATAACTTTATCGAAAATTGACGAGAAAGGCAATAAACTAGATCCAAATGTGTATTTAGAAACGATTGTTGACAGTGTAAAATTCGAACTAAAAAAACATACAATAATACTGGATGCATTTGTCGATGACCAAAAATTAAAATTAGGTTTGGATAGTGCCGCAGAATACAATCAATTAAATAAAAATAGTAGTCGAAAAATTTTAAAATATTACTTTCCTTCTAAAAGGATGCTATTAACAGATGCAAGCGGCAAGGAAATAGAAGTTTTGGCAGGGAAATTGCATCGAGTCAAAATCAATGAGAATCTATATTTTGGCCCTATGGAAACGATACTCACTAACTTAAACAATATGAACGAAGCTTTCGGGACTAGTTTAGATGGTGTATTGGGCTATGAATTCTTTAGGCAAAAAAGAACCATTATCAATTATAAAAAAGAAATGCTTTATTTCGTAAATTATCCTCTTATAAGGCAATGAAAAAGTTAACCCAACATATCATTTTTGTGCTTTTCGTTCTCTCGTCTGTGATAGCTAATGCTCAAAAAAGCAGTATTCAGGGTTATAAAATTGAAGGAGACGAAGTTGTATTCACTTTTAATAAAGATGATTATAAGCGATTATCTCATGATAACGGAACCTATCAGACAGATTTTAAAGATTTAGATATTGAAAGTGTTGTGGTTTCGGGCAACTTTAATAATTGGTCAAAAAACAAATGGAGAATGACCAAAATTGATGATAACACCTATCAATTAAGAAAAAAACTATCTGATTTTACAGATGAATTTTCATGGGAATTTAAGTTTGTGATCAATAATGAATTATGGGCAGAACCTTCCGACCGATTTTCAAATGTTGAAAGAGCCACAAGAAACGGACAGGATTTGAATGTCTATAATTTAAGACTGTTCACGGCCCATCCAGATAAAAAAGGGAATGTTCGGTTTAGATTACGTGGTTTTGAGGATGCAAAGAAAGTTATTGTCAGTGGAACGTTTAATCGTTGGGACGAAAAATTATTCCGAATGTATAAAATAACCGATGGATGGGAAATCATTCTTCAATTGAGCCCTAACGTGTATGAATATCGTTTTATAGTCGATGGTAACTGGATGGCAGATCCTACAAATCCTGATAAGGTATCAAATGAATTTGGAGAATATAATTCCCGTGTTGACGTTCAAAAACGAGTAAGCTTTCAACTTCATGGCTTCGAACATGCAAATAAGGTTATTTTAACTGGTGATTTCAATGATTGGAATGAACATAATTTTGAAATGACAAAATCTTCAGACGGCACATGGCACCGTTCATTACCTCTATCTGGAGGTAAATATCATTATAAATTTATTGTTGATGGCGAATGGGTTCTTGATCCTGATAATACAGTAAAGGAATATGATGGTAACGGACATATTAATTCGGTGTGTATCGTAAAGTGATTATCCCAAAACATCCAACTTCGCAAATCGAAGCAATAATTTCTTAACACCTCCATGTTCAAAATTGATTTCTGCTTTGGTGTCTGCGCCAACGCCTTCAATTTTTAGCACTTCACCTTTACCGAAACGCATATGTTCCACTACGTTGCCAACCGCTAATTTACCATCAAATAAATTGACATTCGGACTGCCTACTGACTTCCCTATTGGTTTCAATTTTGCAGGTGGAATAAATTTAGGTGGTTTTTCTTCTGATTTTCTTTTGATAGGTTTTTTAAACCGAATCTGATTGGGTTCAACATCTCCAAAAATATCTGCGGACAACATAGGGTTGAATCGTCTATCATCAATTGGTGTTAAAACTTCGAGAAACTCTTCATCAATTTCTTCGATAAATCGACTTGGTTCGGCGTCAATCAGTTTTCCCCAACGATAGCGAGACATTGTATAGGTAAGATAGGCCTGCTTTTCAGCTCGCGTCAATGCTACATAAAACAAGCGCCTCTCTTCCTCCAATTCACTTCTCGTATTCATACTCATGGCACTCGGGAACAAATCCTCTTCCATACCTACAATATAAACATAAGGAAATTCCAGACCTTTCGCCAAGTGAATGGTCATAAGGGCCACTCTGTCATCATCTCCTTTATCATTATCCAAATCAGTAGCTAGAGCAACATCTTCCAAAAATTCGGCAATGTTTCCAGTAGCGTCGGCCAACTCTTTTTGTCCTTCCACAAAATCTTTGATCCCGTTGAGCAGCTCTTCGATATTTTCCATTTTGGCAACACTTTCTGGTGTGCCATCATTGTTGTATTCTCTAATGATCCCTGATACTTTAGTCACTTGATCTGCCAGTTCAAATGCATTTGCTGTTTGATTGAGAACCTGGAAACTCTCAATCATTGTTACGAAATTCTGTAACTTGTTTTTTGTTGCCGAATTAATATTGACTTCTAGCTTCCCAATATGCTTCATCACATCAAAAATAGAACGATCATATTCGTTGGCAGCCACTATCAATCGATCTATTGTAGTTTGACCTATACCTCTAGTAGGAAAATTAATGACACGCTTCAATGCTTCCTCATCTGCAGGATTGATGACTAATCGAAGGTATGAAAGTACATCTTTGATTTCTTTTCTTTGATAGAACGACAGACCACCATAGATACGATAAGGTATGTTTTTCTTACGCAACGCATCTTCCATTGCTCTCGATTGGGCATTGGTACGATAGAGAATAGCGAAATCAGAATTCTTCATTTGGTGTTCCATTTTGTTTTCAAAAATCGAACTTGCAACATATCTACCTTCATCACCATCGGTCATTAATCGGTTGACCTTTATTTTTGAACCTTCATCATTAGCTGTCCAAACTATTTTTTCGAGTTTAGTCTTGTTCTTGTCAATAACAGAATTGGCGGCATTCACGATATTTTTCGTTGAACGATAATTTTGTTCTAATCGAAACACTTTCACATCATCATAATCGCGTTGAAAGTTGAGGATGTTATTAATATTTGCACCACGAAAGGCATAAATACTCTGCGCATCATCTCCTACAACACAAATATTTTGAAAACGATCAGATAATGCTCTAACTATTAAATATTGTGAATGGTTTGTATCTTGATACTCATCCACCAAAATATAACGGAATCGATTTTGGTATTTTGCCAATACATCCGGAAATCGTGTCAACAACTCATTGGTTTTCAATAATAAATCATCAAAATCCATGGCGCCAGCTTTAAAACATCGATCGACATAGTTTTTATAAATTTCCCCCAGTCTTGGACGTTTGGCCATCGCATCTGACTCAATTAGTTCGGGATTCTGAAAATAAGCCTTAACTGTGATCAAGCTGTTTTTATAGGAAGAAATTCGGGAATAAACTTGTTTGTATTTATAAATGTCCTTATCGAGATTCATCTCTTTAATTATGGAAGAAATAAGCCTCTGGGAATCTTGAGTGTCGTAAATGGTAAAATTACTCGGGTAGCCTAGCTTATCTGCCTCAAATCGTAGGATTTTAGCGAAAACGGAGTGAAATGTTCCCATCCAGAGGTTTTTGGCTTCGCTATCACCCACTATGGATGAAATTCTTGACTTCATCTCGCGAGCGGCTTTGTTAGTAAAGGTCAAAGCCAAAATATTAAATGGATCTACACCTTCGCTCATCAAGTAAGCAATGCGAAAGGTCAACACCCTCGTTTTCCCTGAACCGGCTCCCGCAATAATAATCATAGGACCCTCTTTTTGCAAGGTTGGTGTTAACTGTGCCTCATTCAACTGACTTAAATATTTCTCCAAAACGAACTAAATTTTCAAGCTGTGAAATTAACCAATGCTGATGTTTTTGTTAAGGAATTTTGTGAATAATTATAAACAAATTTGGTGATACAATCATATTATTTGGTCTTTCCATTGCCTGTCATGGCATTCGTCAACCCTTGCTTTGCATTGAGCCACAAAAAATTGAATACAGATTTGGTCCTATTGCGCTCCACTTTAGCACTACCATTCCTAAAACGGTTTTTTTGTTCATCACTGTTCTTGTCAATAAAAATATTGACAACAGCAGACATGAATTTATTTTTCTTTTGTTCATTTTTTTGCATTACCACAACTTTAAAATCCTCGTAATTCAATTTTAAATCGACAGTCGAAGTGCTATCATAGCCATCGACTGTAAAGTACGTTTTGTAGATTTCTCCCTCTAAACGAACATTTAGATTTGGCTCCGTGAAATTGTTCATTTTATTGGCATTTAACTTCCCTATATCAGCTTTAAAAATAAAATGATCGTTGACGTCATTAACGTCAAAATACCATTCAATCTCTATAGGCGTTTCTTTCATAAACTTGGCATTAATATTAATTGTTGTCTTTTCTGGTGATTTATAGGTGTTGCTCAAATTTGAAATATTAGCATTCAATTTTGAGAAATCAATTTCGCCAGCTGCAGCATCAGCCTTTACCTTTTCAGTATAATTAATAGCCGCATTCCTGATGGCTACATTACTTAAAGTTAAATCAAAATTAAGGTTGCGTAACATTTTACTATACAATGACTTAATTGTATTATCATCAGCAACTAATTTGTTTCTATAAATGCTCATGGTGGGATTGTTAAATTCCACTTTTGGGCTACTGAAATAAAATAGTGAATCCTGTTTATAGCCAAATTCCTGATCTATTAAAACAATCGATTTTATATCAATGTCGAAATGATCACGCTCCACTGGAATCATTCTAGTCAACTTTTGTTTTGAGTATTTAGTGTACAGTTTTAGATTACTAAAGTTCAATTCTTTCGTAGTGAGTTTTGATGATTTAATCTCTATGTTTTCATAGTCGTTTAATTGAAAAAAAAGATTTTTAAAATGAACGTTATACTCTTTAAACTCAAAAGGAATCTTATCTTTCAAAGTGTTTTCATCCAAACGCAATCCCATAACATTCATTGTGAAATTTTCAGCTTTCAACAATAGGGAATCGGTTTCGAAATCCAGAATTGTAAACTCTCCGCTCTGTACATTCACTCTTTTTACAACAACATTGTGCTTTAGTTGCTCAAGTTTAGAGTCCTGGTAATCTTTTTTATCAATTAATGGATTATGGTAATATATCAATTTAGGATGTCGTAACTGAATACTTTCAACTGTGATTTTTTCATTTAAAAAAAAATCCCAATAGCCAAATCCGTCAACAATCAATGAATCCATTTCCAATTGGGCATTATTCAAGTTAGTAGTGGCACCTGTCCTTGTTATTTTCGACGAAAATATCACAGCTCTGCCGTTCCAAGTGCTTACCTCAATGTCACTATATTGAATTTTTAGCGTTTCTGGCAGGGAATTTTGAAGGTAACTTTCGATTTTGGACTTTAATACGACGTTTGACAAGAACAACCCAGTAATAACCAACATCACTAGGGAAATAACAACAATCAAAACTATTTTTAAGGGTCTGCTCATTCCTTAAAGATATGATTTTAGACCATATAATATTAAATGTCTTTAAAGAATATTAACAATTATGATTGATGTTTTTGCGCTTTTGGAAGATGCCAAAAAGTGAGTATGGATTCAAATAGCCCTTCTTCTAGTTTCAATTAGAGATATGTTTGTGTAAAAAAAAGAATATTTTTGTCAGTTATGATATGTTGGTGTTTAAAGCAATAGATATTGACACCAATTGTTTGCATAACAATTTTGTTCCATGCGCTATGGTGTTAAGGGACTATTTCAAGGGATAAGATTTAACTCGTTTGTATTCCAAAAAATTCTTTGCAAAGTTTACAAAAACAGCTTAAGTTTGAATAACTAAATTTAACTCTATGAATCCCGAAAGAATCGTTGACTTATTCCTATTTGCGATACCAGCATTAATTACAGGCTTGATAGCCTATTATTTTTTTAAAGAGCACACGAAAAACGAGGATGGTCGCAGAAGATATTTACTCCATAAAGACATGCAAGTAAATGCTATGCCATTACGCTTACAGGCCTACGAACGCATGGCAATATTTTTAGAGAGAATTACTCCTTCAAAACTTTTAATAAGAGTTTCGCCAATATCGTCTAACAAAGAAGATTATGAATCCTTACTTATAGCAAGCATTGAACAAGAATTCGAACACAATTTGTCGCAGCAAATATACATAAGTGATGATTGTTGGAATATTATAACTGCCGCAAAAAACGCTACAATTCAATTAATTAGAAAAGCAAGCTTGCTAGAAAAAACGGATACTGCAAATAAATTAAGAGAGGTAGTTCTATCCGAAATGATGGAAAAACGAGCGCCGAGTGATACCGCACTTTCGTTCATTAAACAAGAAGTAAGTGAAATGTGGTAATATTATTCCGTTTCCAATGGGCTGACCTCTTCATCTTTAAATTCAGCAAAGTAAAATCCGCTTTGCCACCACTTCGTCATTTTTTCCTTATCAAAAATTAAGGAATTAGTTGTTAAAATGGTAGGCGTGTAATAAAAATTAATGATCGTGTTTTGATTAGAGGCCACGAATTTCCCGATTCTTATATTCTGGCTTTCAATTCGATCTAACATGAAAGCAAACATATTAGTTAATAATGAAAATGCGTTAATGGACGGCATTCTATTGAGCTGTGCTACTTCTGTTTTTAAGACAACAGCATCCACCGTTGTCGCGCCACGTTTAATAGCCTCCTCAATTGGTACCATTGAGCCCAAGCCACCATCCGCATATTCGCAACCATTTTTTTTTGCAAGCGACATGAACGGTGTATAATTACAAGAAATCCAAATCCATTCGCAAAATTCGTCGTAATCAAAATCTTTGATTGACTTATACTCAACCTGATTTAAAGATAAGTTCGAAACCGTAATGACAACATCGATATCAGTTTTCTTTAATTCATTATAATCTTCGAGAGTAAAATTTTTCTTTATCAAACTTCTTAAATTATGACTTTCCCCAAAGGTTTTAGATCCTCTTAAAATATTCCGAAGAACATTCACGTGATGGATTCCTATTGTTTCAATGCCCTTTTTCTTCTTGATTATGAAAGGACATACATCAAAAATAGAATCTTGAGTGACACTGGTATAGATTTGTTTTATCTCTTCAACCTTTTTCAATGCTAAATGCGATACTAATAAGCTACCCGTTGAAGTGCCAATGAAAATGTCATAATTTAATTTTTTATTTTCTATAAGATATTGTGCCACACCACCTGCAAATGCACCTTTGCTTCCACCGCCAGATATAACTAATGCTCTCATTTGTTGTTGTTGTTGTTGTTTGTTGTTTTTAACTGTTAGTTGAAAATTATTCTTTATTCTCTTCTACCATTTCTTTATTCTCAATTCTCCAACCCATCTATAATCAATTTATATCCTTCATCCTGCTTCAGTTCTTCCAACAAACCTTTGGCAAATTGATGAAAACGCCAATTATGATGGCTTTTCGCCTTAATCAAGTTCAGTATTGACAACTCATCAAATCCGTTAATCAGTTTAAGATAATTAAAGGCATTCATTCGCAGTTCAAATCCATATTCTGGATCTGTGTAACCTTTCAATTCATCAAAAACAGCTTGTTTTTTATCTGGTTGATATTCAATAGTATTTAAATGCAAAACCAGCCAAAGCAACCGCACATTACAGTCGCTAAATCCGTAAACATCCTTCGTTTGCTGTAAATATTTGGCGCGATCTTCAGGAAAATTAACCCATAAATTATAAAGCGCTGCTTCTATAGTTACGTAAGATTTGTCATTTAAAAGTGATTCGTGACTTTTTTTAAGTTCCAGTGGAATTGTAGTCATATGTTGAGCAATAGCTTGACGCACTTCCCAGCTATTTCTAAAATCATTAGCAGTGATGTAATTTGGCATTTGAGACACCACTTTTACTTTTGCTTTATCTGAAAGATCAGAAGACAAATAATCACTGCATTTTATGGTGTAAGGATCGCAATCTACCCTTTCAAACTCTCTAATAAACATTGATTTGCGCAAGCTTTTTACCATCTCATCTTGCGGAAGCGCAATATCCTCCAACCATGTTTTTACGAATGCCGTCAAATCCTGACCACTCGTCTGTTCAATTTCCCACATAAAATCAGAGGTTTCCACATTTTTATACTGATTTTTCAGCAAATAATTTTTGACAGCTTGCTTAAAAGCTTTTTCACCAATTTGTTCTTTCAAGATATGCAAAGTCCAACCCCCTTTTTGATAAAAAGTCAAACTGCTTGATTTTGGATCGAGCAACGACGTGCTTTCACCAGCCGTTTCCTGCTCTAAAAGTTGTTGCGCATATTCGTATAGCTTCCAATAGTAGTAATCTTCACCAAACAATTTTTGTTCGGCTAAAAGAGCGTAATAGGTCGCAAATCCTTCATGCAACCAATGATGCGTGCCGTTAGTTTCTGTTAACAAATTACCAAACCATTGATGCGCCAGTTCATGCGCATTTACATTGACGTAGTTTCTATCCTTAAATCCTATAGAATCGACCACAAAGGCATCTGAAAAGATAGTTAAACTTGCATTCTCCATTCCTGAATAGAGAAAATCCTTTACAGGTACTTGTTTATAAATTTCCCATGGATATGGTACGCCTATTTCTTCCTCAAAAAAATCGAATATCTGTTTCGTGAAACGATAAGTTGGCTCAACTTTTAATGAATCTTCAGGATAGTAGTAATATTCCAAAGGAATTCCGCTTTTAGAAGTTTCTGTCTTATTATTGTATTTACCAATCGCTAAAGCAACCAAATAGCTGCTTATAGGTTTGTTCATATTGAATTGCCAAGTTTTGGTCGAATCATTTTCTTCAACATTTATTAGTTCGCCATTGGCAATAACATGATAATCTTTATCAAAAGTGATCTCTAAATCAAACTCAATCTTATCATTCATATCATCAATACTAGGCAACCAATTACTTGTGTATTTGCCTTGTCCTTGAGTCCAAACTTGCTTCTTTCCATCATTTTCCCAATTTATAAAATAGAGAGCCCTACTGGGATACCCAAACCATATCACTTCAAATTCGTAGCGATTATCTGCCTTAAAACTACCACCACTACTTTTTAAGATTAACTTTTTATCTTTAAAGTAATCGAAAGCATTAAAGTTTTTGTTAGGAATTTCGTAATGATGGACATTATTCGCATCAAGATACACAGAATCAATATCCTTCAAAATTTTAAACTCATATTTCACAGAGAGACCCACTTCTTTTATAGAAGGTTTTAATTGAATTTTTGCAGAAATTCTTTCAAAATCGACATATTCTGTTTGCTGCGCAGAAGAATTTAGACAAAAGAGCCCAAAAAGAAACCATAAAAATCGATTCATAGGGAAACCAAGGCGATATTTAGACCAAATTAATAAAATTAATTCGTCATTACGAACAAAGCGCGGCAATCTTTAGAATAGATTTCTTTCAATTAATATGACAATGGTTTATTTTCGCTATAATGAATATCAATCTTCAAACTCCTATCGATTATCTTAAAGGTGTTGGGCCAAATCGTGCTGATTTGCTCCGAAGCGAACTTGGTATTCATACCTACCAAGATTTAATAAATCTCTTCCCAAATCGATATATAGACCGAACGAAGTATTATAAAATCAATGAATTACAACATAATAATGCCGATGTTCAGGTTGTGGGAGTGATCACAAGCCTAAAAGATGCTGGAGAAGGGAGGGGCAAACGATTGGTAGCTACCTTCAAAGACGATACTGGCATTATGGAGTTGGTTTGGTTCAGAGGACATAAATGGATACGTGAAAGCATTAAACTCAATCAACCATACGTCATGTTTGGAAAACCCAACTGGTTTAATGGAATTTTCAGTATGCCACATCCCGACATGGAGCTGCAAGAAGAGCATGAAAAGAATCTTCGTTCAGCGATGCAACCTATTTACCCATCAACCGAAAAGTTATCCAACAAGGGAATCACCAATCGTGTAGTGAACAAAATCATGCAGCAATTGTTTTTGGAAACGAAAGGACGGTTTGAAGAAACATTATCTGAAAATTTGATTTCAGAGCTCAAATTAATTTCCAAGAGCAAAGCTCTTTTTAACATTCATTTTCCCGAAAATCAAGAACTATTATCGAAGGCACAATTTCGACTAAAATTTGAAGAATTATTTTACATACAATTGCAACTCATTATCAAAAATTTGATTCATAAATCAAAAATAAAAGGCTTCAATTTTGAGCATGTTGGTAATTATTTTAATTCGTTTTTTAGAGACCATCTGCCCTTCGAATTGACCAACGCACAAAAACGAGTTTTAAAAGAAATAAGAGCTGATTTGGGCAGCAATGCACAGATGAATCGATTATTGCAAGGAGATGTCGGTTCTGGAAAGACCATAGTTGCACTGATGTCAATGTTAATCGCACTTGACAACGGTTTTCAAGCCTGTTTAATGGCGCCGACTGAAATTTTGTCAGTACAACACTATAATGGACTACAAGAGATGTGTAATAAATTGAAAATCAGTATTAAACTACTTACTGGTTCAACTAAAACTTTAGAAAGACGTAACATTCACAAATCACTCGAAAATGGCGAATTACACATCCTCGTTGGTACTCATGCCCTACTCGAAGATAAGGTAAAATTCAAGAATTTAGGCCTCGCAATTATCGACGAACAACATCGTTTTGGAGTCGCACAGCGAAGTAAATTGTGGCATAAAAATGATACGCCTCCACATATTTTAATCATGACTGCAACGCCAATTCCAAGAACCTTGGCAATGTCGGTTTATGGTGATCTGGACATCTCAATTATTGATGAATTACCGCCTGGAAGAAAGCACATAAAAACGGTCCATCGCTATGATAAAAACCGCTTGAAAGTATTCCGATTTATTAGAGATGAAATTGGAAAGGGAAGACAAATTTATATCGTTTATCCACTTATAAAGGAATCTGAAAAAATGGATTACAAAGATTTGATGGATGGTTATGAAAGTATCGTACGCGAATTTCCGATGCCTGATTATCAAATTTCAATTGTCCATGGACAAATGAAAGCGGTAGACAAAGATTATGAAATGCAACGCTTCATAAAAGGTGAAACACAAATTATGGTCGCTACAACTGTGATTGAGGTTGGTGTTAATGTTCCAAATGCGTCGGTGATGATAATTGAAAGTGCCGAACGCTTTGGATTGTCGCAATTGCATCAATTACGAGGACGTGTTGGCCGAGGTGCCGAGCAAAGCTATTGTATTTTGATGACTGGCCATAAATTGAGCGAGGACAGCAAGACAAGATTGCAAACGATGGTACGCACCGACGACGGCTTCGAGATTGCCGAAGTCGATTTGCGCTTACGCGGTCCAGGAGATTTGATGGGCACACAACAAAGTGGTGTATTAAACCTCAAAATAGCCGATGTCATTAAAGACAAAGACATTTTACAGCATGCAAGGCATTATGCTAAAACGATTCTTAAAAATGATCCTTCCCTTTCCCTTGCTGAACACAAGGTATTGAGATATACTTACGGACAATTGACGAAGTATAAAAATATTTGGAATTATATAAGTTAA
>JAGXIE010000010.1 GCA_024635765.1 Flavobacteriaceae bacterium
GCAAAGTTCAACACTTCATCTTGAAATGTTTCCAAACCACCAATACCTGCTCCCCAAATTACCCCAACTCGCAGCTTGTCTACGACATTAAGATCCAATCCTGCATCTGCGATAGCTTCATCGGAAGCTACCATGGCATATTGCGTAAAACGATCCATTCTACTGGCAAGTTTACGGTCTATAAAGTCCGTTGCTGTAAAGTTCTTTAATTCACATGCAAACTTTGTCTTGAACTTTTCAGTATCAAAATATGTTATAGGTGCAGCGCCACTTTTACCAGCAACCAGAGCTTCCCAATATTCATCCTTGGTATTCCCGATTGGTGTTAAAGCGCCTAAACCTGTAACTACAACTCGCCTTAATTCCATAAAGTTTTATTGCTTATTTTGCTGCTTCTATATAAGAGATAGCTTGACCAACAGTCGCAATATTTTCAGCTTGGTCATCTGGGATTTGAATATCAAATTCTTTTTCGAATTCCATGATTAATTCCACAGTATCCAATGAATCTGCTCCCAAATCATTTGTGAAGCTTGCTTCTGTAACGACTTCGTTTTCATCTACTCCTAATTTATCTACGATAATCGCTTTTACTCTTGATGCAATGTCTGACATAATTTTTAATTTTAAGTTTTAAGTTTTAATTAGAACGGCAAAAATAAAAAACTTTATTTTAAAACCCATCTTTATTTATAAATGTGTTTGTAATTTAATGAAAATACATCGAAGTATTTCTATTTTACCATCTAATTGTTAATAATTATTCTTTTTTTTGTTTTTGAATAATTTAGAATCGAATATCTGTAAATGAAGCGTATTGTAATTTTTGCGTCCGGAAGTGGCACTAATGCTGAAAATTTAATAAAGTTTTTTCACAACAGAGAAACTGGTTCTGTTATTCTGGTATTGACTAACAATCCCCATGCCAAAGTCTTGGAACGCGCCAAGAGTTTAAATGTAAGCGCAATGTCTTTTAACAGAGTCGCCTTTACACAAAACAATGATGTGCTTAATATCTTGAAGGCTTCTAAACCAGACTTGATTGTACTTGCTGGATTTTTATGGAAATTCCCTGAACATATTTTAAATGAATTCCCAAATAAAGTCATTAATATCCATCCCGCTCTCTTACCCAAATATGGAGGTAAGGGCATGTATGGAAGTTTTGTTCATGAAGCAATTGTAAAAAATAAAGAAACGGAGACAGGCATTACCATTCATTATGTGAACGAACATTATGATGAAGGAGCTATTGTTTTTCAGGTGAAATGTGCCATTGAACCTTCCGATACAGCGGAAGACGTTGCGGCAAAAATCCATGAGCTTGAAATGGAGTATTTTCCAAAGGTAGTTGAAGGATTAATTAAGGATTAAATTTAAATTCATGAGATTCTCACTTTCGTGGAAATGACAAAAATGTCTAAAAAGAAACAGAAATACTACACAGTCTGGAAAGGTCATCACGCGGGAGTCTATGAATCTTGGGATGATTGTAAGGCCCAAATCAAAGATTTTCAAGGTGCACAATACAAATCTTTTGAAACATTTGATGCCGCAAAAACTGCTTTAAAAGGAAATTATAAAGATTATGTTACCAAAGGCAAATTCAAGAGTGACCTTTCCGATGCGCAACTCAAAAAAATAGGTCAGCCTAATTATAACTCTATTTCTGTAGATGCGGCATCCAGCGGCAATCCTGGTAAAATGGAGTATCGTGGTGTGGATACCAAAACTAAAAAGCAATTATTCATTCAAGGGCCTTTTCCGGAAGGAACCAATAATATTGGTGAATTTTTAGCCATTGTACATGGATTGGCTCTGCTCAAAAAATATGAAAGTAACCGAATCATTTATACGGATTCCAAAACTGCCATGAGCTGGGTGAAAAAGAAAACTTGCAATACCAAGTTAGAACGCACTTCTAAAAACGAAAAACTATTCGAATTGGTAGAACGGGCCGTCGCTTGGTTAAAAAACAACACCTATAACACAACCATCGTCAAATGGGAAACCAAAGCTTGGGGAGAAATTCCTGCAGATTTTGGGAGGAAATAAATTCGTTTTTTAGTGCATAAAAACCCTATATTTGCACCAATTTTGAAACCTGAACATGAGCAAATTAGTAATTGTAGGGACTGTAGCTTTTGATGCAATTGAAACTCCTTTCGGAAAAACAGATAAAATATTGGGTGGTGCTGCAACATTCATTGGGTTGGCAGCTTCACAATTTAATGTAGATACAGCTGTTGTATCGATTGTCGGCGGTGATTTTCCTCAAGAATATTTAGACTTATTGTCTAATAAAAATATTGATGTTTCTGGTGTTGAAATCGTAAAAGAAGGCAAAACATTCTTCTGGAGTGGTAAATACCACAACGACATGAATACAAGAGATACCCTTGCAACGGAACTTAATGTACTTGCAGATTTCAATCCAGTTGTTCCTGAAAATTACAAAGATGCTGATGTTGTAATGCTCGGTAACTTGCATCCAATCGTTCAAATGGCTGTTTTAGAACAAATGAACAAAAAACCAAAAATGGTTATTTTAGACACGATGAACTTCTGGATGGATTGTGCTTTAGATGAACTGAAAACAGTCATCAAAAAAGTAGATGTTATTGCCATAAACGATGAAGAAGCACGTCAATTAACTGGTGAATATTCTCTGGTTGTTGCAGCACGTAAGATTCATGATATGGGACCAAAATATGTAGTCATTAAAAAAGGCGAACATGGCGCACTGTTATTTCATAACGAAAATGTGTTCTTTGCACCTGCATTACCATTAGAAGAAGTTTTTGACCCAACTGGAGCTGGCGATACCTTTGCTGGCGGATTTGCAGGCTATTTAGCAAAAACCGAAGATTACTCTTTTGAGAACATGAAAAACGCCGTGATTTATGGTTCAACATTGGCTTCCTTTTGCGTGGAGAAGTTTGGAACAGAGCGCATGAAAAAGTTGGAACATAGAGAAGTGCACCAACGATTACAACAGTTTAAACAACTAACACAATTTGAAATAGAATTAGCATAAACCAACGCGCTCCATTACGAGCGCGTTTTTTAATAATCATAGTCTGTTATTTTATTGATGTTTTTCCGACTATGGCTACTTATAAAAATAAAACCTAAAATAGAGTAAAGCGAATGAGTGATATATTAAAACATGAGTGTGGAATCGCACTCATCAGACTTTTAAAACCTCTGGAATTCTACAAGGAAAAATATGGAAGTGCCTTTTATGGTGTCAATAAGATGTATCTAATGATGGAAAAGCAGCACAATCGTGGACAGGATGGTGCTGGATTTGCAAGTATAAAATTGGATACTGCTCCTGGAGAAAGATACATCAGTCGGGTAAGATCTATTGCACAACAACCCATTCAGGACATTTTTGCCCAAATTAATGAACGTATTAACAAAGACTTTTTAGAACATCCGGAATATGTCGAGGATGTAGGGCTCCAAAAACAACACATACCCTATATTGGTGAATTGTTATTAGGACATGTGCGTTATGGTACTTTTGGTAAAAATAGTGTAGAAAGTGTTCATCCTTTCTTGAGACAAAACAACTGGATGCATAGAAACTTAATTGTAGCTGGCAACTTTAACATGACCAATGTCAACGAGCTTTTTGAAGGTTTAGTGACTTTGGGTCAGCATCCAAAAGAGAAAGCAGATACGATAACCATCATGGAAAAAATCGGTCATTTTCTGGATGATGCCGTGGCAAAACTCTACAAAAAGTTAAAGAAAGAAGGCTATTCTAAAGTAGAATGCACCCCTTTAATTGCCGAACGATTGAATGTTTCAAAAATCTTAAAAAAAGCATCAAAAAACTGGGATGGTGGCTATGTAATGGCAGGACTTTTAGGTCATGGCGATTCCTTTGTGCTTCGTGATCCTTCTGGTATTCGTCCAACCTATTATTATCAAGATGATGAGGTTGTCGTTGTTGCTTCCGAACGACCTGTGATTCAAACTGTGTTCAATGCCAAATTTGAAGATGTTATGGAATTGGAACCTGGCCATGCTATCATAACAAAAAAATCTGGTAGCACGTCCATTGAAAAAATCATTGAGCCTCTTGAACGTAAAGCCTGTTCCTTTGAACGAATTTATTTTTCAAGGGGAAGTGATGCGGAAATATATCAAGAACGCAAAAAACTAGGTAAACTCTTGATGCCAAAAGTATTGGAAGAGATTAATTATGACACTAAAAATACTGTATTCTCTTATATTCCGAACACAGCGGAAACATCCTTTTTTGGAATGATTGAAACAGTAGAAGATCATCTTAACAAGAAGAAAACGGAAGCTATCCTTGAGGGTAGCGGTAAACTTTCAGCAGAGAAGGTGACAAATATCTTATCAGAACGGCCTCGTATTGAAAAGATTGCCATCAAAGATGTCAAACTCCGTACATTTATTACCGAAGATAGTAGTAGAGATGATTTAGTAGCACATGTTTATGACGTCACCTATGGTGTTATTAAGCCCACGGACAATCTTGTCATTATAGACGATAGTATTGTTAGAGGTACAACATTGAAAAAAAGTATTATCAAAATGATGGATCGACTAAATCCTAAAAAAATTGTTGTGGTTTCATCAGCACCACAAATACGTTATCCTGATTGTTATGGTATCGATATGGCCAGACTTGAAGGGCTTATTGCTTTTAGGGCAATGTTAGAGCTATTAAAAGAGCATAATAAATATTATCTTATTGAGGAAGTTTACCATAAATGTAAAGCACAAATAGAATTAGAAGACAAAGACGTCCATAATTTTGTCAAAGATCTTTATGATGAATTCACGACCGAGCAAATCTCTGATAAAATCTCTGAACTTATATCCGACTCAACTGTCAGGGCAGAAGTGAAAACGATATTTCAGACCGTTGAAAACTTACATATAGCTTGCCCAAAAAATTTAGGTGATTGGTATTTTACTGGTGACTATCCGACATTGGGAGGCAATAGAGTAGTAAACAGAGCTTTCATTAATTTTTATGAAGGTAATAACGAAAGAGCCTACTAAACTAAATAGCTTAATAATCAATAGTTTATATTTTATAGATTAAATGCATTAAATAGTCATTTTAACTAAAATAATTGCGTTTTATCGGATAAAAACGCTTTTCATCTAATAATTGCAAACCCTTAAATAAATTCCACATATTTTAGCGTCACCATAACATAAGTAGGTTAAGTTCATGGTAGATTTGGGGCAAAAAAAGGTGAACTTCTGTTCACCTTTTTTTATTTGAACCATTCAAAAACACCTCATCAGATACTATTTATCACTTTCCACCCACTCAAATTAAATCTGATAAAACTGTAATTCGACGACAATAATTAGACATGCCTACTTTTAGCCTAATTTATAAGTAGTTTGTCTAATAAATTTAAATACTAGACCTAAGCTCTGCTATATTTGTCATAACCATAACATAAGTAGGTTAAGTTTATGGTAGATTTGGGGCAAAAAAGGTGAACACTCGTTCACCTTTTTTCATTTTAGTTCCTGTGAAATCAGATATCACAAGAATTTATTCCTCACTAACGATTTCATATATAGACTCCCTTACTTATTTTTAATAAAAAAAGCGAACCCTTTTCAGATTCGCTGTTGTACGTTTTAAAAAGTTGGATTCAATATTTACAAGGTTTTAAAACTCTCTAAGTTACAGATCTATTATTTTGATTCTGCGTAACATCTTTCAACTTCATTCCAGTTGATAACATTAAAGAATGCATTAATATAGTCAGCTCTCCTATTCTGATAGTTTAGATAATAAGCGTGTTCCCAAACATCAAGACCCAAAATCGGTGAACCACCACAACCTGTTCCAGGCATCAAAGGATTGTCCTGATTCGGTGTTGAACAAATCGCAACCTTCCCTCCTTTATGGACACATAACCAAGCCCAACCAGAACCAAATCTCGTTGCTGCGGTTTTACTAAACTCTTCCTTAAAGGCATCAAAGGATTTATATTCTGCCTCGATAGCATCTTTTAAATCTCCAGATAATCTTCCTCTATTCTCGGGATTCATTACAGACCAAAACAAGGAGTGGTTGTAAAATCCTCCACCATTATTTCTGACAGCCTTATTCTCCATATCAAGATTGATAAGGATGTTCTCAATTGTTTTTCCTTCTAAATCTGTGCCTTCAATAGCGCTGTTTAGATTATTAGTATATCCCTGATGGTGCTTGGTGTGGTGTATTTCCATTGTACGAGCGTCAATATGTGGTTCTAAAGCGTCGTATGCATATTTTAATTTCGGTAATTCGAAAGCCATAATCGTATGTTTTTAGTGTGTTAATAATAAGATTCTATCAAATTTAAGCATAAAACAGCGCATTAAAAAATATAAGTGAACCACACGCAAAGTCTTATAATAAGTTTAACATTTAGGCACCCATTTCTTTTTAATAAAATAATTTACATAAAACCATCAAGAGTTTTTATCTTGTATCAAAAATCAATCGGAATGTCAAAAGAGTGTGCCTTCACCATTTATAACGCTTCTGCTGGAAGTGGCAAAACCTATACGCTCGTTAAGGAATACCTTAAGATTCTTCTAAAATCAAAATCACCATTAGCATTTAAAAGCATTTTGGCATTGACCTTTACCAACAAAGCGGTTGCTGAAATGAAGGAACGGATTATTACAACGCTTCAAGAATTTTCAACCGAACTTATTTTGATTGAACCAAATTCCATGTTTTCAACTTTGATCGAAGAATTAGAACTCGATCCAAAAGACCTCCATCAAAAATCGAAATCCATTTTACAAACGATTATTCACAACTATGCGTCTTTTGACATTTCAACAATTGATAAATTCAATCACAAACTGATTCGAACTTTTGCGTATGATTTAAAATTACCGCTGAATTTCGAAGTAGAGCTGGATACGATAAACTTATTGAGCAAAGCAGTTGATAAACTGATCGACAAAGCTGGCACTGAAAAAGAACTCACAAAAATCTTGGTCGATTTTGCAATTGAAAAAGCAGATGGTGACAAAAGCTGGGATCTGTCATATGATTTCAATGCTATTGCAAAATTACTTATCATTGAAAATGATATTCCATATATTGATTCTTTAAGAGGAAAAACATTGGAGGATTTTAAAGTTTTAAAATCCAATTTGTCAAAATCCGTCGCGATTCTAGAATCACAAATTTCACAAAACGCGCAAGATACTTTGGATCTAATTATAAATAAAGGTCTTGAGTTCAATGATTTTTCCAGAGGTTATTTGCCTAAATATTTTCAAAAATTTATCCAAGGTGAATTTAATGCCAATTTTGATTTAGGCTGGCAAAATGATCTAATCGATGGCATAAATTTATATCCAAAACGTGTGTCCGCCGAAACTTCTTCAATCATCGAATCAATTCAACCTCAACTGCTGGAGAGCTTCTTAACTACAAAAGAGCAACTTGTAAAGTATAAGTTTCTTAAAAACGTCTTAAAGAATATCACTCCTTTGACCGTTCTTAATTCTATAAGCAATACACTTCAAGAACTGAAAGATGAAAATGATCTGTTATTGATATCCGAATTCAATTCTATTATCAGCAAAGAAATCAAAAATCAACCAGCCCCTTTTATCTATGAGCGCATTGGCGAAAAATTCAAGCATTATTTTATTGATGAATTTCAGGATACGTCACAATTACAATGGGAAAATTTGATTCCGTTGATAGATAACGTGCTCTCGGGTGAAAATCTTAAAGGTGAAACGGGTTCGGTCATGATTGTCGGTGATGCAAAGCAAGCCATTTACAGATGGCGTGGAGGAAAAGCAGAACAGTTCATTGATTTATACACCGATGGTAATCCGTTCCTTGTTGAAAAATGTGTCCACAATCTGCCCGCCAATTATAGAAGTTTGAAACAGATTGTAGAGTTTAATAATTCGTTCTTTAATCATCTATCAAGCATTGTGTTTTCAAATCAAAGTCATCAAACTATTTATGAAGAAAGCACTCAAAACCATACATTAGATATGGAAGGTTTTATAGAATTGTCTTTTTTGGATATCAAGAATAAAGAAGACAACGAGGATAAAGATTTATTGCATTGCCAAAAAGTATTGGAAACCATTATTAAAGTTCAAGAAAATGGTTTTGATTTAAAAGATATTTGCATCATTACCAGAAAATCGAAAGAAGGCGTTGCAATTGCCGAATATTTGAGCTCTGAAAACATTCCCATAATTTCGTCAGAATCGTTATTGCTTCAAAACTCGCCAGAAGTCAATTTTATTATCTCAATAATCGCATTGGCCGTGCAACCACAAAATGATGAGCTCAAAATAGCAATGTTAAGCTATCTCGCCGAGCAGAAACTTCAATTGGATGATAAACACTCTTTTTATAGCCAATTGATTCGATTGGATATGAAGTCCCTTTTTAAAAAATTGTTTTCATGGGGCTTTCATTTCGAATTTGATGCCTTTTTGAAACTATCTTTATATGAAGCAGTTGAATCTATTGTAAGGGCTTATCATTTAAACGAAACATCAAATGCTTACATTCAGTTTTTTATGGATGAAATCCTAGAATACTCACAAAAACACAATGCAAGTTTTTCTGGATTTATTACACATTGGGAAAACAAAAAGGACAAATTGAGTATCGTATCACCACAAGGCAATAATGCAGTACAAATAATGACCATCCATAAATCAAAAGGATTAGAGTTCCCAGTGGTTATTTTTCCTTATGCCAACCAGGATATTTACTTCGATATGTCTCCGAAAACATGGTTTCCTGTTGAAGAAAAAGATTTCAATGGATTTTCAAATCTCTTCCTCAATATGCATAAGGACTTGATGGAGTACGGCAAATTAGGAGAAACCATCTACAATGACTATCGTTCAGAAATGGAGTTGGACGCGGTCAACTTGTTATATGTCGTTATGACTAGGCCCATAGAGCAACTATATGTCATATCAGAATTCATTTTGGATTCGAAACAAAACGAAAAGTTGACTTTATTTTCTGGATTAATCATCAATTATTTAAAATCAGTCAATAAATGGGATGATCATCAATTAACGTATACTTTTGGAAATCCAAATCGAAAGTTACAATCAAAAGAGCCTAAAGCGACTGTTACACAAGGACAATTCATTTGTACATCAAAAGAAGAACATAGTCTTACAATTGTGACCAATTCAGGATATTTATGGGATACTGCGCAGGAAAAAGCACAAGAAAAAGGGAATTTAGTCCACTACATCATGTCACAAATCAACACATCCACTGATATTCCATATGTTTTTGATGATTTTTATGCTTCAGGGAAATTAAATTCCGAACAGATTAAAGAATTGAAACCTCTAATTGAAACGATAGTGAATCATCCGGATTTGTCAGCCTATTATATAGAAGGGCTTGCAGTTTACAATGAAAAAGATATTATTACAAAAGATGGGGAAGTCTTACGTCCTGATAGAATTGTGGTCAATAAAAATAATGAAGCTTTCATCATAGACTATAAAACCGGAACCGAAAAAGAGTCTCATATACATCAGGTATCAACCTATCAAGCTACTTTAGAGGAAATGAATTTTAACGTGTCTAAAAAAATATTGATTTATATTAATGAGGATATTCAGGTAAAAGAATTTTAAATTTGTCATAAACTCAAAAAAATTATGTACGGAAAACTACAGCAGCACCTACAAAAAGAATTACAGAACATTAAAGATGATGGGCTCTATAAGGAAGAGCGCATCATTACATCGCCCCAAGGCGCTGAAATAACGCTTAATACTGGTGAAACGGTTTTAAATTTCTGCGCCAACAATTACTTGGGTCTTTCTTCTCACATAGAAGTTATACAAGCAGCTAAAGATGCTATGGATACACATGGTTTTGGAATGTCTTCAGTAAGATTCATTTGTGGCACGCAAGATATCCATAAAACTTTGGAACAAAAGATAGCAGAGTTTTATGGAACAGAGGACACTATATTATATGCTGCAGCTTTTGATGCTAATGGTGGTGTTTTTGAACCCTTGCTGGGAGAAGAGGATGCCATTATTTCTGACTCCTTGAATCATGCTTCTATCATTGACGGTGTGCGCCTATGTAAGGCAGCCCGTTATCGCTATCAAAATAGTGATATGAAAGATTTAGAGGCACAACTGGTTGCTGCCAATGATAGAGGCTCGCGATTCAAAATCATTGTAACCGATGGTGTGTTCTCGATGGATGGCATGGTTGCTCCTTTAGATAAAATCTGTGATTTAGCAGACAAATATGACGCTTTAGTGATGATAGACGAATGTCATGCAACTGGATTTATAGGTGAAACAGGAAGGGGAACTCTAGAATATAAAGGTGTAATGGGGCGCATTGATATTATTACGGGAACATTAGGAAAAGCACTTGGAGGAGCAATGGGAGGCTACACTACTGGAAAAAAGGAAATTATCGATATGTTACGCCAACGATCAAGACCTTATTTGTTTTCAAACTCTTTAGCCCCTGCAATTGTAGGAGCATCTATTAAAGTTTTTGAAATGTTGGCAAAAGATACATCATTACGCGATACTTTAGAACAGAACACCTCTTATTTCAAAGCAGGCATAAAAAAAGTTGGGTTCGACATTATAGATGGTGATTCTGCAATTGTTCCCGTGATGCTGTACGATGCCAAATTATCACAAACAATGGCAAAAATGCTACTTAAAGAAGGCATATATGTAATAGGTTTCTTTTTCCCGGTTGTTCCAAAAGAAAAGGCTCGGATACGTGTACAACTGTCTTCTGCTCATACAAAAGAACACTTGGATAAAGCTATTGAGGCATTTACTAAAGTTGGTAAAAGGCTTGATATTATTTAAAATCAATCCAAAAACGTATATTTTAGGGCGAATAATCAATATTTTTATATATTTGTCTTTGTTAATTTAATTTAACAACTTACTTTTGCTTACAATTAACACTTAAAATTAAATTATTAGAATATGAAAAATCTTAGCAGATTATTTATTGCGACGTTGCTTTTATTTAGCTTCAGCAACGCTAATGCACAAGATGAGAACAATCCTTGGGCTATTGGAGTTGGCATCAATGCGGTTGACCTATACCCTGTTGGTGAGGATGCCCCTCAAGGTGGGTATTTTGACGAATACTTCAATTTTGGAGATCATTACAATATTTTACCTTCTTTATCTTCAATTTCTGTTTCTAGATACTTAAGTGATGGATTTATATTCACTGCTGCTGGAACAATTAATGAAATTGATAAATTTGGTGATGCAACAGCAGCTGACTTATCATATTATGCAGTAGATGGTACAGTTAAATATAGCTTTGGTAACCTGTTAAAAGCATCATGGATTGAGCCTTATTTAGGTGTTGGTGGAGGTTATACTTGGGTTGATGAAATCGGAGCTGGTACTTTAAATGGTACTGCTGGTTTTAACTTCTGGTTCTCTGAAAACATTGGTTTAACAGTTCAATCATCTTACAAACATGCTTTCGAAGATTATTTATCTACACATTTCCAACATACTGTCGGCTTAGCAATGAAATTTGGTGGAAAAGACACAGATGGTGATGGTATATACGATAAAGATGATGCATGTCCAGAAGTACCTGGTTTAGCTGCCTTCAATGGTTGTCCAGATTCTGACGGTGATGGTATCGAAGATGCAAAAGACGATTGTCCTAATGAAGCTGGTTTAGCTGAATTCAACGGTTGTCCTGATTCTGATGGTGATGGTGTTCCAGATAACAAAGACGTTTGTCCTACTGTAGCTGGTTTGAAAACTTTAGCTGGATGCCCTGATGCTGACGGTGATGGTGTTGCCGATAAAGATGACGAATGTCCTAATCAAGCCGGTCCTGCTGCCAACAAAGGATGCCCTTGGCCTGATACGGATGGTGATGGTGTGTTAGACAAAGATGATAAATGTCCTAACGAAGTTGGAACTGTTGCTAACAACGGATGTCCAGAAATTGTGCCAACTATATTGGTAATGAAACAATTGAACGAATATGCTAGAACTATCTTATTTGATACTGGGAAAGCAACATTCAAAAAAGAATCAACTCAAACTTTGGAGTCTATGCATGCGATTTTCCATGAATATCCAAGAGCTAATTTCGTTATAGAAGGATATACTGACAGCGTAGGTTCTGATAAATCAAATCAATTGTTGTCTGAAAGAAGAGCCAATGCAGTAAGAGATTGGTTAATCGCAAACGGGATTGATCAAGATCGTTTGACTGCTAAAGGTTTTGGTGAAGAAAATCCAATCGACACTAACAAAACTGCTTTTGGTAGAACGAATAATAGACGTGTTGAAGTTAAGCTTACGAACTAATATTTGTAGGATACTAAAATAAATAAGTATAAAAACGCTCCGATGTTCGGGGCGTTTTTTATTTTTATCCTATGACAAGTTTTATAGAGGATGTTATAGCCAATTTGAAAAAACAAGATATTGATTTTTCTGAACTTATCTTTATATTACCAAGTAAGAGAGCAGGCGTATTCTTAACCCATTACCTTTCTAACTCACTCCACAAGACCATCTTTGCTCCACAAATTTTATCTATTGAAGAGTTCGTCGAAAACCTATCAGATTTAAAGTACATATCAAATACAGAATTACTATTCGAATTTTATGACGTCTATTTAAAGATTACTCCTAAAGAAGAAGTTGAACCATTTGACTCGTTTTCGAAATGGGCTCAATTGCTCCTTCAGGATTTTAACGAAATTGATCGCTATCTAATTTCTACGGATAATATTTTCGACTATTTGAAAGCTATCAAAGAATTAAATCATTGGTCGCTCGCCCAAGAACAAACAGCATCAGTTAAGAATTATATCTCCTTTTGGTCGCGTTTGAAAAAATATTATCATCAATTTAAAGACCAATTAATAGCCAATAGAAAAGGTTATCAAGGATTGGTTTACCGAGAGGCAGTTGATGGTATAGAGCATTATATCGCTTCAAACTTAAACACAAAACATATTTTTATTGGTTTTAACGCTTTGAACAAAGCAGAAGAAATAATTATCCAGGAATTACTTCAACAAGATTTAGCTTCCATTTACTGGGATATTGACCAAACCTTCATGAATAACCCAATTCATGATGCTGGTCTATTTATGCGTTCCCATAAAGCAAATTGGTCATTTTTTGATAAGCATCCATTTAATTGGATTAAGTCTCATTACAGTGACAATAAGAATATCGAAATAATTGGTACACCAAAAAATATTGGTCAAGTTAAACATATCGGAGAACTCTTGGACACTTTAAATAACAGGCCAGATGGTATTAAGGACACCGCTATCGTGCTTGGTGATGAAACCCTATTGATACCATTACTCAACAGTATCCCAAAAGGGATTGATGCCATTAACATTACAATGGGACTACCCATAAAGGCAGTTCCTCTAGCATCATTATTCGAAGAGTTATTCCAAATCCATAAAAAAAAGTCCTCTAATTTTTACTATAAGGAAGTTGTTTCTATTCTTTCACATCAATTTATCAAACCATTATTAGATTTTGAAAATGACAACTATTCTGATCGTATTATTGAACACATTCAAAATAATAATATCGTTTATCTCTCTTTAGAAAAATTAAAAGATTTAGCGAAGCCAACAGATTATATTATTGATTTACTTTTTAATTCCTGGGATGATCATCCGGAAAAAGCAGTGAGCCAATGTTCAAAATTGATATTAAAAATAAAAGATTTTCTTGATATTGAAAAATCCAGAAACCTATTGGCGTTAGAATATTTATACCGTTTTAATGAAATTTTTAATGAATTACGATTACTAAATACAACCTATCAACATATCAATAACATAAACACTTTATTGAGTCTCTATAAAGAGCTGTTGAAGAGCGAAACATTAGATTTTAAGGGAGAACCTTTACGTGGACTACAAATTATGGGGATGTTGGAATCCCGCGTACTCGATTTTGACACGGTTATTATTTCATCTGTTAATGAAGGCATTCTTCCGTCAGGAAAAAGTAACAATTCATTTATTCCGTTTGATGTTAAGATTGAAAACGGACTACCAACTTACAAAGAAAAAGATGCGGTCTATACCTATCATTTTTATCGATTACTACAACGAGCCAAGAACATTTATATCATCTACAATACAGAGCCAGATGTTTTAAACGGAGGCGAAAAAAGCCGCTTTATCACCCAATTGGAGATCGAAAAATTGCACTCTATAAACCACTACCTTGTGTCTCCAAAGGTGCCATCAATTCATCCCTCACTCAAAGTCGTCAAAAAAACAGCATCGGTCATCAACACCATAAAAACCATCGCCGAAAAGGGATTTTCACCTTCGTCATTGACCAATTACATTCGCAACCCTATCGATTTCTATTATGAAAAGATTTTGGGTATTAAAAATTATGATGAAGTGGAAGAAACGGTTGCGGCCAATACCTTGGGCACTGTCATCCATCAAACCTTGGAAGACTTCTATAAGCCAATAGTCAACGATGTATTGACAGAATTACATTTGGAAACTATGAAGCAATCTATTGACAAAACGGTCGAAGGACACTTTAAATCCTATTATAAAGAGGGTGATATTACAAAAGGCAAAAACCTTATCATATTTGAAATCGCAAAAAGATATGTGGATAATTTCTTGAATAAAGAACTCGAAACGGTTCGTGCCGGAAATGTAATTAAGATCATTGCTTTAGAAAAAGAAATTAGAGTGCCTTTTGAAATTCCTGAATTAGATTTTCCTGTTTACTTAAGGGGAACCGTAGATAGAATAGATGAATACAATGGTGTGACTCGCATTATCGACTACAAAACCGGAAAAGTGGATCAAAACAAAGTTGAAATAGTCAATTGGGAAGACCTCACTACTGACTATGATAAATTTAGTAAAAGCTTTCAGGTATTAAGCTATGCTTATATGTTGAATGAAATAGATCAATTTTCGGGTTCGTTACAGGGAGGAATCATCTCGTTTAAAAATCTACAAGGTGATTATTTTTTGAAATTTGCCAAAAAAGATAAATCTGGCAATGGAGCAGTTAAAGACCATAACATTACCAACAATACTTTAGATGAATTTGCATCACAGCTTAAAGGTCTCATCTTGGAAATTTGTAACCCTGAAATCAATTTTATTGAAAAATTATTAAAATAGATTTGTTGGTTTTAAAATCAAGATTAAATAATAAAAAAACCCTTGTAAAATCAATGCTTACAAGGGTTTTCTGTGGAGAAGATGGGATTCGAACCCACGACCTCTTGGCTGCCAGCCAAGCGCTCTAGCCAACTGAGCTACATCCCCCTCTATGTTAACGAACCGTGCTCACAGCGGTTTGCCTTTATTTTACAAAAAATGATTTACCTGTAAAAACAGCACAAATGTATACATTTTAGTGTAAAAACCTACTACAAACTTTTGTCAACTTCTAGTCTTTTAGATACTGACCAATTTTATCAACAATTGACTCTTCAAAATCGCTAATATTTAAATAGAACTCTTTGTTTTGTTCCATGAATTTCTTCAGCTTTTTATTGTTTTTCCAAAGTAACACTTTACCATTTAAGACATTTGCTCCTGAATAGACGAGCATATGTCCTAAAAACAAATCCCTTTCTAAAGGTTGAACTTGGAGTGAAAATTGTGAAAAGGAGGTATTCTTTTCACTAAATTCAGAAATGAGGTAGTTCTCGGTTCTACTTATTCTACCAATTCCTTTGAAGTTGGTGTTGTTGACTTTAAATTTTAATTCCCCGAGTTCATTTATAATCTCAAAAAAAACAGGAATCAAATAGTTGTTTTTATCCAAATAGAACCCTAGATAATCACCAATTAGAAAATAGACGATTTCCAATCGGTTCAAGGAAACTGAAAGATCTGAATCTTTATGGGGTAAAATCCCATCTACTTCCATACGTTGAGAATAGAGATAATGATGGAAAATCGGATTGATTTCCTTACTTCTAACTTTGTCATTTTGTTCATCAGCATCATTTACCTGCTCAAAAACCAATTTTCCAATCACAGGATTATTGCTTCTATCAAAACCACAATAGGCACCCAATAATACTGGTTTTGTTTGCATATTATTACCATAGAATATATTAACAAAACATTCTTTATTTAAACTTGAATTCTCTTTACTGAAGTAAAAAGATAATGCACTCTCCCCCGTAGGAACGCATTTACCGAAGTAACTATAAAATGTAGGTTCATAGTTTTTTTCCCAATATAAAATTTCCCATGAAGCTGTTTTCATTTTATAAATGGTGAATTTAGACTTTATGTAGTATTGCCTATCCTCTACATAATAACCAACATAATAGAGAGCGTCAATATCATTTGATACTTCATGAAAATTACTTCCTTCTTCTTTTCGGATCTCTGGACTTAAAAATGGAGAGTTATTAAGATATTGGGTATAACTATCATATCCAACGGTAAGTATTAAAAGTGATAAATAGTCCCTTCTTAACTTTATAAATTTAGCATTACCTTTTTCAGCTTCCCTAGTTTTATTATATAAATATTTCCCATTGATCCATTGTCCTGTAACCTCTGTTATAAATCCTTTTATGCTTGGACGCTTTTCATCGTAACTTCCAAAACCGTATAATTGAAATACTGTGAGAGTTTTTGTTTCTAAAGAATAAAATTTAGAAAAAGTGGTCAAAAGTTCCGTGTGAAGACTTAACATAAAGCCATTCGATATCTCAATTCCTCTATTATTCATTTTATTAAAATTATTAACGTTAATAAAAATAAGTTAATTCCATTTTAATTCCTATTATAAATTAATAATATGAAATTAACAGGAATGATGGAATTAATAAAATTCTATTAATAGGTTTGTTTTGACTAACTTAAAATATTTGAAAATGAAACACTTACTTCTATGCATCCTGTTCGTTAGTTCTCTGACGACGTTTGGCCAATCGAAAAAAGATATTGGAGGAAAAATTCTCGACAGTTCAGGCAATCCACTGCCTGGTGCAACCATTGTGGAAAAAGGCAATCCTAATAACGGGGTTCTTTCTGATTTTTATGGTGAATTTATTATCAGCGTAAATGAAGATGCCAAAGAACTTATAGTTTCTTATTTAGGCTTTGAGACTCAAACCGTACAAATTACGGGTAACAATTTAAATATTACTTTGAAGCCTGAAGTAAATGAATTGGATAGTGTAACCATCAAAGGTTTTTCTTCGGTTGCCAGTAAAGCACGTGTAAGAGCACAGGAAATTCAGAGTTTGCCAGAAACCACAGTTGCTATCAATGCTCAAACCATTGAGTCAAATGGTATTGATAATATCCAATCGTTTACGTCACAAATATCGAATGTCACTTTTACGGAAGCACAGCAACCGGGAGTAAATTTTCTTACCGTTCGTGGAATTTCCCAAATTAGAAATGCCGAATCACCCGTGGCGGTAGTGATCGACGGAATGACATTACCAGACGCAAGTGCCATGAATATGTCTTTATACGATATAGAGTTATTGGAGTTTGTAAAAGGTCCTCAAGGAACACTCTACGGTAAAAACGCGATTGCAGGCGCCATAAATATTATCACTAAAGACCCAACAAATAAGAATAAAACTAAAGTAATGCTTTCTTCTGGTAACGGCGGGCTATTTGGAGCTGGTTTATCTTCTTCGGGAGCAATCACCAAAGACAAGTTTTATTATAGTGTGACGGGTAGATACACCACTTTTGACGGTTTAATTAATAATACATTTTTAAATCAAAAAGTTGATTTTTCAAAGGAGTTTAACGTTAGGGCCAAATTAAAATATAGATTCAATCCAAGATGGTCTGCCGTTTTTGTTCAAGATAATTTTAAGATTGATGCCGGGGGTAATTATTATGTCACCAAAACTGACATATTCGATCCTACAATCCCGGTTCTTGCTGATGATGATTATTCTAATGAGCCATTTGGAGATGTTTTAGGCGACTCCGAATTGTCCAATTCATTAAGCAGTTTTAAAGTAGAAGGCTCGTTGAACAAGGTAAAAATTCAGTCCGTTACTTCTTTTAACGCCACTAGAAGATACTATATCGGTGAAAATGACTACTCTCAATATGCTTTTAGCAAGGTTTCACAACAATCAGATTCAGACACTTTTAGTCAAGAGATTAGATTAATATCAAATACGGCCGAAGACTCTAAACTTAATTACACATTTGGTTCGTTGTTTCAAAACAGTAAACGTTATTTAAATACCTCCACATTCTTAAACAGAACCTATTATGAAGGCGGTTTTGTCGATGCATCTGCAGAAAATGCCAATTACAGTACTGACCCGTTAGTAGGAAATGATGATGATAATACAATACAAACATTGGCTGCATTTGGTTTTTTAGACTATAAGTTATTACCGAAGCTTACCCTTTCGGCCGGGGTCCGTGTAGATTATGATAAACTCAAAAATGAATCGCGTATTTCCAATACTTCTCTTGAAAATGATATAACTGTGTGGCAACCAAAATTCTCTTTGGCCTATGAAATATCTGAAACGATATTAGCATATACTAATTATGGTCGCGGTTATAGAAGTGGCGGATTTAATTCAGAAGAAACTGTAAAATTTGGTAAAACCTATGAGCCAGAATTTACAAATAATTATGAGATTGGTTTAAAAACAAGCTTCTTGAACAATAGAATTATTTTTAATAATTCCTTTTATTTCATAGATTTTGAAAATCAGCAACAATACACCTTTATACCTGTTACACCTTCAGTATTGGGAATCTATAATTTTGAAGAATCTAAAATATCTGGGTTTGAATCAGAAATAAAATTTAAAGCAACAAATAACATTGATTTCTTTGCAAGTTTGGGATTAAATGACGGTGAGATAAAAAAAGGAACTTATAATAGATTGACCAACGCTGCCGCATTTGATTATGAAACGCATGAAGAGGTCGATGTAAGCGGAAACACATCTCCTTTTACCATTAAAAGCACCTTACAAATTGGTGCAAACGCCAACTTTGAATTAAAAGAAAATTCCACTTTAGGTTTTCATGTGAACGTAGATAATAGAGGTACTCAATATTGGGATCCATTAGAAGAATACAAACAAGAACCGTATACACTTGTGAATGCCAGAGTCAATTTAAAGTTGAATAAATTCGGTTTAACTATATGGTCTAATAATATTTTTGACACAAAATTCAATACGGAATTTTTCCCGACAGCAGAATTTGGTTTTAGTAATTTAAGATTTCCAAATACACCGACTACAGTAGGTATTGACCTTTCGTATACCTTTTAAATACAATAAAATAATTTTATAATTAATTCTTCTCCTGTCTAAATTTAGATGGGAGGATGGTTAATTCCTTTTCAAAACTTAAATAGTATGAAAATTAATTGCAACGTAATACGATTTCACGAATGTGGAGAATTAGACGTATTGAACATGGAAAATGTAACCATGGATGACCCAATGAATGATGAAGTCTTGTTTAAGGTAGACGCTTTTGCACTTAATAGAGCCGATGTGCTTCATTACCAAGGTTTCCATACCACATTGCCAAATTTTCCTTCACGGATTGGGTCAGAAGCCACTGGTGAGGTCGTCAAGGTTGGTAGTAAGGTTACTGATTTTAAAGTTGGAGATAGAGTTACTTCCATCCCATTCAATACACCCAAATATGGTGTGCAAGGCGAATATGCTGTTGTCCCTCAAGACTATTTGACCAAAGCTCCTGAAAATTTAACCGTTGAAGAAGCCTGCTCCATTTGGATGCAATATTCCACAGCATATTTTGCACTGTTTCATGTAGGCAGCGTAAAAAAAGGAGATTATGTGTTTATTCCAGCAATCTCTAGTTCGGCAGGGTATGGCTGTTTTGAATTGGCAAGAGATGCGGGTGCCATCACTATAGGTTCTACCAGAACAAGTACTAAAAAAAAGGAACTCGAACAACTTGGCATAAATCATCTAATTATAACAAAAGATGAAAATGTTGAAAAAAGATTGATGGAACTAACGAAAGGGGACGGTGTAAGTTTTGTGTACGATCCTGTGGCTGGCGCTTTTTGTAATGAATATCTAGAAGCACTGTCAAGAGGAGCCGTTGTAATTATCTACGGCTTATTAGATCCAAACCCAACTCTGTTCCCATTGGTTCCATTAATTAGGAAAAAAGCGATAATGGATGCCTATTCCCAATTTAACCATGTAGAGGACATCGATAAATTAATTGAATGCAAGGCTTATGTTTTAAAAAGAATTAAAAAAGGAAACCTAAAACCGATAGTTAGTAAAGTATTTGATTACAAGGATTACAAAAAGGCTTACGAATACATGCTTTCCAATCAACAGGTAGGAAAAATTGTAGTAAAAGTAAAAAACTAAATAAAAATGAGAGTAGCAACAGATATTGGAGGGACCTTTACCGATCTTGTTTTTTTTGATTACGATCGAGAAACAAAAGAGGTTAAAAAAGTTGAGGTATCCAAATCCAGCACAACACCTGGCGAATTCGAAAAAGGAATCTTAAATGCTATAAAAAAAATAGATTTAGATTTGAATACTATTGATTTTTTCGCTCACGGTACAACAGTAGTAATTAACGCTATCACTGAAAGGAAAGGTTCTAAAACAGCTCTAATTACAACTGAAGGATTTAGAGATGTACTAGAAATTGCTCGAGGTACAAGACCAGATTTGTATAATTTCAACTTTAAAAAAGAAGAACCGTTCGTCGAGCGATATTTGAGGCAAGAAGTAAAAGAACGAATCAATTACTTGGGAGAGGTCATCACACCACTAGATGAAACCACCGTAGATACCCATATCACCCAGTTTATAAAGGAAGGCGTAGAAGCGATTGCAATTTGCTTTTTACATGGGTACAAAAACCCAATTCATGAGAAACAATTGGCCACGTATATCCGTACTAAATATCCGCAATTCGAGGTTATAACTTCTCATGAGGTGACTAGGGAATGGAGAGAATACGAACGAACGAGTTCCACTGTGCTTTCTGCTTATGTTAAACCGATAGCTACAAAATACTTAAATAACCTAACCTATCATTTACAGAAATTGGGATATAAACATAATTTATATATCATGCAATCCAATGGTGGAATTACTACCGTTGAAGATGTAAAGGCGAATCCGATTACTTTGATCGAATCAGGACCGGCAAGCGGCATGCTTGGGGCTGTGGTTTTAGGTAGAACTATTGGGAAGGAAAACTTATTAGTGCTGGACATTGGAGGCACTACAGCAAAATGTTCGTTAATAGAAAATGGTATCCCTAAAATAGTCACTACTTATAATATAGAAAAAACAAAAACACAAGCAGGTTTTCCAATACTCACACCGGTTATAGATATTGTAGAAATCGGCAATGGTGGTGGCAGTATTGCTTGGTTAGATGATGGTGGCAAAATGCGAGTGGGTCCAAAAAGTGCTGCGGCAAACCCTGGACCTTCTTCTTATGGCAAAGGCGGAACGAGTTTTACGACAACGGATGCTAATGTGGTATGCAACAGAATTCATAAAGATTATTTTCTTGGTGGCGAATTAAAACCAGATTTTGATAGCATAAAAATTGCGGCAAAACCCCTTTGCGAAGAATTGAATATGAGTATGGAAGAAGTGGCTCGCGGTGTCATTCGTGTTGCCAATTCTAATATGGTCAATGCCTTGAAAAGCGTTTCGGTAAACAAAGGCTATGACCCCAGAGATTTTTCACTGGTAGTTATTGGAGGTGGTGGCCCTATGCACGGCGCATATTTGGCTGAAGAACTACAAATGCCAGAGATAATTATTCCATTGAATGCAGGGGTTTTTTCAGCATTTGGAATGTTAATGTCAGATTTGAGAAGAGATTACATTCGCACGGACGTGATGGATTTGAATGAGAAAAAGTTTTCAAGGTTAAAAGATGTTTTTCAAGAAATGAAAACAGAAGCTGTAAAAGCCTACGAAAGAGATTCTTATCAAAAAGAAGACATCAAATTTGAATACTATTTAGATCTTCGTTACAACGGACAAGAACACTCGGTAAAACTCGGGTTAGCGAATTTGAACAATTTAGTAATGAATGATATCGAAAAGGATTTTCATCAATTACACAAAAAGCGATATGCCTTTAGTTTAATGGACACTAAAATTGAAATTGTCAACTACCATCTTGTAGCAGAAGTTATCGTAAATAAGCCTGTTATTGGTAAAGTTGAATCAAAAGGGAATACGATAAAAGAGGCCTTAATTACGACTGAAAAAGTAGATTTTGATGTGTCTGGAATTCACGAGAGCAACTTTTACGATAGAGATAAATTAGACCCTGGCATGACCGTTAACGGCCCTGCTATTATTGTAGAACAATCGACGTCAACAGTTGTTCCGCCAAAGCATCAATTCAGGATTGATGACTATGCAAACATTATTATCAGTAAAATAAAGTAACCATGAGTTTAGATAAATTTACATCAGATATCATTCAGGATTCATTAATCTCTATAGGCGAAGCCATGTTTGAAACAATTCAAAGAACCAGTATGAGCCCAATTATTTATGAGGCTCTCGATTATGCGGTAGGAATTACAGATGGAGAAGGTCGATTACTAGCACAAGGGAATGGAGTTATTACGTTTTTAGCTGCAATGAGCCTTGTTGTAGAAGAAACATTGGAACGATTTGGCAAAGATAATCCCTTAAAAGAAGGCGATGTTGTTATCGCCAATACGCCTTATGCCGGAGGCGGAACACATTTATCCGACATTGCTCTTATTACGCCCATTTTTTATAAAGGTGAACGTGTTGCTTTTACTGTAAACAAAGCGCATTGGACAGATATAGGTGGTACGAATCCAGGTTCGGTATCAACCGTGTCCACCGAAATCTATCAAGAAGGTATTCATTTTCCATTCATAAAAATAAAAGAAGAAGGCAAGCTAAATCAAGCTCTTGTTAAGATGTTAGAAGCGAATGTAAGACTTCCTAAAAGTACTTTAGGGGATTTGTTTTCTGGTATAGCAGCGAATGATGTTGGAGCCGAAAGGATCATAAAACTCATAGACAAATATGGGTTGGAAGCTTACAAACAGGCAGCCGAAGAATTTATGGAATATGGTGAACGTATTAGTTTAAAAGAGTTGCAAAAAATTCCCAATGGTGTTTATGAAAACACTGGATGGATAGAAAATGATGGGTTTGGTAATGGTCCTTTCCCTTTGAAATTGAAAATAACAATTTCAGATGAAAATATGATTTGTGATTTTACAGGATCTCACCAACAGTTAAAAGGCCCGTTGAATTTATCCAGAACTGGATTGGAAACAGCTGTCAGGGCAGCTTTTAAATCTATAACCACACCCACACTACCTGCAAACAATGGCTCTTTTAAGCACGTAAAACTAATATGTCCCGAAAAAACGATAGTGAGCGCTGAGACACCCGCACCAATATCTGTATATTATGAAGTGTTTTTAGCTGCAATAGACTTGCTGTTAAAAACACTAGGTCCTGTAGTTCCAGATAAATTACCAGCTGGTCATTTTAGATCTGTATGTGTAACTTATATTTCTGGAATCCATCCCGTAACCAATGAGTTTTACGTGCAAGCGGAACCTCTTTCGGGAGGTTGGGGAGCCTGTGCCTTTCACGATGGAAATCGCGGACAATTCTCGTATGCACATGGGGAATCTTATAACATTCCTGCAGAAACTCGAGAACGGAAATATGGAGTGGTTGTAGAAGAATACGCCTTTCATAACGAAGGAGGCGGATACGGCGAATTTCAAGGTGGCAATGGGCAATATCTAACGTTTAAAATATTGTCTGAAGAGGCTTTCTTAACAGGCGCTTTTCTTGGGTATTCCATTCCTACTTGGGGACTTAATGAAGGCAAAGAAGGGAGCTATAATTACTTTACGGTCATAAGAACAGATGGCACTGAAGAGAATTATAATGTTGTTACAAACGTAAAGCTGAATAAAGGAGACAGGGTAAAATTGGTAACCGCTACAGGTGGTGGTTATGGTAATCCCGAAAACAGACCTTTAGAGAAAATTCAGAGAGATTTAAAGAATGGCTTCATTACCAAAGAGCAGGCCATAGAACATTACCCTAAAATGGCCGAAGCATAACTAAAGGCGTAAAATATGGAAGTTGTAAAATTAAGCTATCCTGAAAATGATGATTATTTAAAATACATCATTCAAAAACAAGAAAAAGGAGTCGCTGTAGATTGTGGTTCGGTCATTTTGAAGAAAGGACAGATATTACCTTTTAAGACTTTGGATGCCCACGAAATATCCTATTTGGTTTCTGGAAAATTAAAGGTTTCAACTAAAGATGGGAATGAGAAAATAATGAACCAAGGGGATTTAATTTATCTAAATAAAGACGAAATCCGCAAAACAGAAACCTTGGAGCACAGCAAAATTCTTTTCTTTTTGTTTAAAGAAGTCCAAAACTGGATTTAAAACCTATTAATAAAATATGGAACATTCCAAAACAAACTCGCAAAGTCAAACTGATCATGCATCAGAAGTCATACCGGAAAATGCAAGACAAGCTTGGTATGTGCCTGCCTTTATTTTTGGCGGATTAGAATTTTGTATCCCTGTATTATTAATAGGCGGTATACTTATAGGGAATTTTAGTCTCTTGGAAATTATAGGGATTTTAATGATCGCCCTTGTGTTTTTTCAATGGATAGGAAACGCCATACAAGGCTATATCGGAGCAAAAACAGGTTTAACGTCATCAGCGCTAGCGGCTTTAAGTTTTGGGAAAGAGCAATCACGAATCATCGTAGGTATTGTCATTTTAGCTTTAACTTTAGGTTGGTGGGCTATACAGACTTCTGTTGCTGCAGATGCTTTTTGCGCTTTATTAGGTATTAATAAAAATGGGGATTTGTTTTTATATATTTTAAGCACCCTTGTTATCGGAATTCTTTTTGCCATTCCCTCCATATTAGGGTATGCCTCAATTAAGTGGGTAGACTATGTAGCTATTCCTGCTGGATTATTACTGGTAACAGTAGCACTTTATCTATCTATAAATAATATGGGTTGGGACAAAATTACCGAATGGAACCCTGAAGGTACAATGTCATTTACTGAAGCAATCAATTTGGTGATTAGCATCAATGTTGCCCAATGGTTAATTGCACCGGATTATACAAGATTTGCAAAACCCACTTGGAGAGATAATATTTTAATTCCATTGGGTATTATTATTGTTGGTTTTCCCCTATTTATCGTTGGCGGCATTATGTCGATGGGCACAGGTAATGCGGATATTGTGCAGGTCATGCAAGAACTGGGCTTTCCTGCTTGGGGTTTCGTAGTACTTTGGGTAGCCACTTGGACGAGTCAATTAGTAAGTAATTATACAGGTGGTTTGGTCTTGTGCAATATGTTTAATCTCCATGATAATAAAAGTAGAAAAATAATGACGCTCGTATTTGCTTTAATTGGAATTGTATTGGCATTACTGGGCATTATGGACCAATTTGTAAATTTCCTTTATTCGATAGCCTTAATCGTTCCGGTAATTGCGGGTGTAATTATGGCGCATTACTTTTTTGTAAGTAAAAAACTATTTACCACTCAACAATCTTGGAATTGGCTGGCAACAATAAGTATTTTGGTGGGTCTTTTAATAGGTTACCTAACACAATATCAATTTCCAATAGGTTTTCCAGCCGTGCAATCTTTAATTGTTTCTGGCGCACTATATGTCCTTTTAAACAAAATGCTGAATCCAAAATTAAGTGGAAAAAATATTTGATAATACCGAAGTTGCTCTGGCTCTAAAATCAGATTCTGAACTAAATAGAGCTCTTTTTTTATTCGAGATGATAAGAAAAGCACCATTGGTAAAAATTGGAGCTACGGTCACAAAATTTGCGTTAAAAGCTCATTTGCCGGTTGAAAAATTAATACGTTTCACAGTGTTTGATCATTTTTGTGGTGGCATTAATGAAGAGGATTGTCTTTCCACCATAAAAAAGATGCACACTAAAAACGTATATGCCATTTTGGATTATTCAGCTGAAGGCAAAGAAGAAGAAAAGCAATTCGATTACGCAGTACAGAAAACATTAAAAACCCTAGAGCATGCCAAAGAAAATAGAGCCATACCTTTTGTTGTTTTTAAACCAACTGGCTTTGGGAGATTTAAAATCTATCAAAAACTTACCGAGGGAGCCTCTTTAAATGAATCAGAAAAGAGGGAATGGCTAGTAATAAAAAATCGCTTTAATATAGTGTGCAGTAAAGCGTTTGATTATGGTATTCCTGTTTTGATTGATGCCGAAGAAAGCTGGATGCAAGATGCGGCAGATGATATTGTAGAAGACCTTATGGAGAAATACAATAAAAATGAGGTGATTGTATTCAATACCATACAAGCCTATCGTTGGAATAGGCTTAAATACCTAAAAAATCTTCACCAAAGGGCTAAAGTAAAAAAATTTAAAATCGGGATAAAATTAGTTCGTGGTGCTTATATGGAAAAAGAAAGAGAACGCGCACTAAAAAAAGGATATAAAGACCCGATATGTGCAAACAAAAATGAAACTGATACTTTATTTAATGATACCTTAAAATATATCGTTGAAAACTTAAAACACATTGAATTATTTGCCGGGACCCATAATGAGGAAAGCACCTTTTTGCTAATGAATATATTAAAACAAAAAAATATAAGTGAAAATGATACCCGAGTTTGGTATGGTCAATTATATGGTATGAGCGATCATATTAGTTATAATTTGTCTTTAATTGGTTATAATGTAGCAAAATATTTACCATTTGGACCTGTAAAAGATGTCATGCCTTATTTAATTAGAAGAGCGGAAGAGAACACGTCGGTCGTTGGTCAGACCTCAAGAGAACTTTCTATAATTAGAAAAGAAAAGAGACGAAGAAAGTTATTGAAAAAATAAACAATTCCGGAGATGTATCAACTATTTCAATCCACTTAAAACCAATACTGGCAAATTGGTGTAAAAATCCTTTTTAAGAATGCTGCTGTTTTCCCAGAGTTTAGTAAAAAACCCACGTTTACGTCTTACAACACAAAGCATATCAGGATCATTTGTTTTATAGTGTTCCAAAACTCCTTGATAGGTGGTTGGATTGTCTGAATAAATAGTGTCTTCGACTAGACTGGCCAATTCTTCATTCACATTAAAATCACTTTCATTATGAAATGGTGTTTTTACCAAAAGCAATTTGATCTTTGCCCCAAAGTGATCTTTAATTTCTCTTAGTGGAGTAAAAGCATTGTCGTTCTTCACAATTGCTGATTTCAATGCCATCAGAATATTACCCACTGGCTTAAATGTGTAACCTTCAGGAACTATTAACGCTGGAATATTGGTTCGCTTTATGATTTTCCCTGAAGTTTCACCTAAAAAAACCTCATCCTTAACTGAATTTGTTCTTGGTTCTATCAAAATCAAGTCGATATCTGCTGCTTGAGATACCAATTCAAGCGTATGAATTAATTTTCCTTTAAATGTTTTGATGATAACCTCAACCCCTTTTGTATCAACATTCGCGACATGAGACTTCAAAAACTCCATACTTTCCCGTTCCAAAATATGATCTACCTTCATCATTGTACCCGCTTTAGTGTAGACATTAAATATTTGAATGACATAAAGTTTAGCATCAAATTCATTAGCAAAATCAACTGCATACTGTAAATGGGATACGGCATTTTTAGACGAACCGACAGGGACTAAAATATTCTTCATGTTCAAAAAATAAAACTAAATTTACACTGGATTTTTGTAAAAGTAAACATTATTAATGATTCGGAAAGCCACTCGTATAGATATTGATATCATTATCAAACTTACCCAGGCATGCGCCAAGTACATGATAGATCAAGGTATTTTCCAGTGGAATGAACATTATCCAAATAAAACTGCTTTTGAAAACGATGTTGATCGTGAAGAGTTATTCGTATTAGATTATAATAATGAGATTGCTGGATGCATTGTAATTTCCACTTTAATGGATGAGGAATATATTCCTATAAAATGGTTGACCACGACCGCTAACAATATTTATATCCATCGATTAGCGATTCATCCGCGTTATCAACATAAAGGATTTGCGCAACAATTGATGGATTTTGCAGAATTTACATCTAGGGAACGCAATATGTCCTCCATTCGTTTAGACACTTTTTCACAAAACACCAGAAACCAAAAATTTTACGAACTTCGCGGTTATCATCGATTAGGATCAATTTACTTTCCCAAACAAAGTGAACATCCCTTTTATTGTTATGAATATATCCTGTGAACTCAATTATCAGTCTAAAAAATATTAATAAGCTTGCTATTCCTGCATTAATTGCAGGAGTGTCCGAACCAATATTGTCGATTACAGATACTGCTATCGTTGGAAATATTGATATTAATGCCACAGAATCATTGGCCGCCGTTGGCATTGTTGGAGCTTTTATTTCGATGCTTATTTGGGTGTTAGGTCAATCACGAAGTGCCATATCATCAATAGTCTCTCAATATGTTGGTGCTGATCAATTAGAAGAGGTCAAATCACTCCCTGCTCAAGCTATTTTCATAATTACCTCATTGAGTATTCTCATTATTTTAGGAACTTTCCCCTTTGCCGAGTTCATTTTTAAACTTTATAATGCGTCCGATTTGATACTTACTTATTGTGTCGAATATTATAGGATTCGTGTATTTGGGTTTCCATTTACCTTATTTACAATTGCTGTATTTGGCGCGTTTAGAGGCTTGCAAAACACTTTTTATCCTATGATCATTGCGTTAGTGGGCGCATCGATGAATGTCGTTTTAGATGTCATATTAGTTTATGGAATTGAAGGTTTTATCGAGCCTATGAATATTAAAGGCGCAGCTTATGCAAGTGTTGTCGCACAGGCTTTAATGGCTATTTTATCAGCGTTTTACTTATTAAAAAAGACAGTTATTCCACTAAAAGTGAGCTTTCCGTTCAACAAGGAAATCAATCGCTTTTTGCTAATGATATTGAACCTTTTCGTCAGAACTCTAGCCTTAAATGTGACCTTGTATTTTGCCAGTGCATTTGCGACAAGCTATGGTAAACAGTACATTGCAGCCTATACTATTGCAATTAATTTTTGGTTCTTGGGAGCTTTTATTGTAGATGGATATGCGAGTGCGGGAAATATTCTTTCAGGAAAATTGTTAGGCGCAAACCGCCCAGATTTACTTATAAAGTTGAGCAATACCCTCATCAAATATGGAGTTATTGTTGGAATTGTTTTGGCAATACTCGGAGCCTTATTATATTATCCATTAGGAAATATTTTCACTAATGATCCTCAAGTATTAAAAGAATTCTACGCTATCTTTTGGATAGTATTGGCGATGCAACCCTTTTGTGCTTTGGCATTTATTTTTGATGGTATGTTTAAAGGCTTGGGCAAAATGAAATATTTACGTAATGTACTCCTGGCTTCCACATTTCTGGTTTTCGTCCCTTTGGTGTTTTTATTGGATTCTTTGGATTATAAACTATATGCGATTTTCATTGCATTCACTTGCTGGATCATCGCTAGAGGTATTCCATTGATTTTAAAATTTAGACAACTCTTTTTACCACGGTTATAAAAGGATTATCTTTGATATTTAAACTAAAGTAAATTCTAATGGGAAATAGATTATTCTTGATTTTAGCAATCATATTGATTATCCTCTATTTTTATAATCGAAGAAAAAACAGATAAATTATCTGGTCCTGAGCCATCCAGTAATACTCAAGCGTTGAGTGTTTACTGGTTTTACCTCATGTTCTATGATTTGACTCTCAAAAACCACCACTCTTCCAGGAAACGGATAGATGACTTTTTCAGTTTCAACACCATTGTTATCTAAATATAATACCAATTCGCCACCATTTTCTGGCTGCCAATCTTCATCATTAAGATAACATACAAAGGATAATTTCCTCCTATCATCATTTTGAAAAGTGTCGATATGACGTTTATAAAATGTGCCTGTTGGATATAAGGCGTAATGAAACTCTTTGCTTAAAATTCCCAAGAAACAAGTTTTGTTAAGGTATGAAACTAGGTTGTTTATTTTGTTAAAAAACAGGGATTCCGCATCATTGGCATTACCCTCATTTATCCAAAGAATAACATCTCCACGAATTGAATTTACAATCACTTCGTTAATGCGATTACCAATAGCCGCTTTTTTAAATGCATCCTCTTCATGCTTTTCTAGCAGTGATTGTCTTAATACTAAAACGTCTTCAGAAGTAAAAAACCCTTCAACAATCGCATATTTTTGAGAAATTATATCCTTTATAATACTTTCGTACATTGGATTTTCAACAAATGCAATTTCTTCAAAGAGTGAGTTCATAGTGCTGATAATTGGAATAAAAATGCCAATTATTGGCCAAATGTAGTCTAAAAACAAATTCCTTTTACAAAACGATTATCTTTGCATTGAAAATCAAATTATAATGAGCACCATTCGTATTACAAAACAATTTTCATTTGAAACTGGACACGCCCTTTACGGTTATGATGGAAAGTGCAAGAATGTGCATGGGCACAGCTACAAGCTTTCTGTTACTGTTATAGGAAAACCTATAAAAGACACTTCTAACGTTAAATACGGAATGGTCATTGACTTTAGTGACCTGAAGAAAATTGTCAAAACCGAAATTGTGGATGTATTCGACCATGCAACTGTTTTTAACAAAAACACACCTCATGTTGAACTTGCAAAAGAGCTTGAGGATAGAGGTCATAATGTTTTATTGGTTGATTATCAGCCAACAAGTGAAATGATGGTCATTGACTTCGCAGACAAAATCAGAAAATATTTACCCGGAAACATTCAACTGCATTCTTTAAAACTTCAAGAAACAGAAACAAGTTTTGCAGAGTGGTACGCAAGTGACAATTAAATTTTATGAAAGCATTTTTCAAAGATATTTTTGAATACCATCATTTTTACAATCAAAAGTTAATTGATGTGTTTCTGGAGCATTCAAATAAAATTTATGATAGAACAGTCCCGTTATTTTCCCACTGCTTAAATGCTCATCAGATCTGGAATTCTAGAATTTTGAATACTAAAGCTTTAGATGTGTTTGAGCTCCATAAATTAGATACGTTTAAGAGCATTGATCTTTCTAACTACAATGATTCGTTAAAAATTATTGATACATTTGATTTTGATGAAACTTTAGTTTATAAAAATTCAAAGGGTACCGTTTATGAAAATAAAGTAAAAGATATTTTGTTTCATATTACGAATCATTTCACACATCATAAGGGCCAATTGATTTCTGATTTAAGACAACATGGAATCGAACCTGTTATTACAGATTATATCTTATATAAACGATGAACATCCCTATAGGAAAAAAAATATACTTTGCATCAGACAATCATCTTGGAGCTCCAAATGGAGAGGCATCCCGTCCTCGAGAACAAAAATTTGTAGCTTGGTTGGATGAAATAAAACAAGATGCGGCAGTTATTTTTCTCCTTGGTGATTTATTTGATTTTTGGTTTGAGTATGGTACAGTAGTTCCAAAAGGGTTTACTCGGACGCTTGGCAAGCTTGCGGAAATTAGTGATTCAGGCATTCAAATTCATTACTTTGTTGGGAATCACGATTTGTGGATGCATGGTTATTTTGAAGAAGAACTTGGTATTCCAGTTTATCATTCGCCAAAAGAATTTTCTTATAACGATAAAACCTTCTTTATTGGTCATGGTGATGGTTTAGGGCCTTACGACAAGGGTTATAAGCGCATGAAAAAAGTATTCACCAATCCTATATTTAAGTGGATGTTTAAATGGCTGCATCCTGATTTGGGAGTGAAATTAGCCCAGTATATGTCTTTAAAAAACAAATTGATTTCTGGCGATGATGACGCCAAATTTTTAGGCGAAGACAATGAATGGTTGGTACAATATTCTAAAAAGAAATTAGAAGATAAACATCGTGATTATTTTGTCTTTGGCCATAGGCATTTACCGATGGAAATTAAATTGAATGATCGCTCAAAATACATCAATCTTGGTGATTGGATTCAGTATTACACATATGGTGAGTTTGATGGTGAACGATTTGAATTGAAAAAATTTTAATCTTCCTTTTCATGTTCCTCTAGATCCTTTTGAAGATCCAACTTTCTAAATGAAGGCAAAGCAATTCCTGTTGTAACCACAGTAATCAGAGTCATCGTACCGCCAAAAACCACAGCTGTTACAGTTCCCATTAATTTTGCTGTCAATCCACTTTCAAAAGCCCCCAGTTCGTTGGACGATCCTACAAAAATGGAATTTACGGAAGCTACGCGACCTCTCATATGGTCGGGCGTTTTTAGTTGCAAAATAGTTTGACGAATGACCATCGACACACCGTCTGTAACACCGCTAAAGAATAGCGCAACCACTGAAACCCAAAATATAGAAGACAGACCAAATATGATAATACAAATTCCAAAACCAAAAATAGCCGCCAATAATTTCATGCCGGCATTTTTACTAATAGGAATATAAGCTGTAACCCACATAGTCAAAAATGCTCCAACTGCTGGTGCAGCCCTTAACACTCCAAATCCTTCCGCTCCTACTTTTAAAATATCTTGTGCAAAGATCGGTAACAAAGCGACTGCTCCACCAAACAATACAGCGATCATATCTAAAGTAATTGCTCCAAAAATAGCTTTTGTATTGTAAACAAATTTGACTCCTTCCTTTAGACTGTCCCAAATAGGTTCGCCAATTTTTGGGTTTAAGATTGGCTTTTTTGAAATACGCAATAAATTCAATAAGGCAACTAATGTAAATACAACCACTAAGCACATCGACCAGTGCACACCAATCCAACTGATGGATAAGCCTGCAATAGCTGGTCCAACAACCGAAGCAACTTGCCATGTAGAACTGCTCCAGGTTGCTGCGTTTGGATATAATTTTTTGGGTACAATCAATGCAATCAACGAAAAAACTGTGGGACCAATAAATGCTCTTACCAAACCTCCGCAAAACACTAAAAAATAAATACTATATAGAATGTCATTTGTGGACCATTCGCCAACAATTCTAGGCCATGTCAATAAAAACAAACCAACACTAATTAGGAAGAATCCAAGAATACATTTAATGAGCAAGCTTCGTTTTTCTTTTTGATCCACGATATGCCCTGCGAAAAGGGCGATTCCGACTGCTGGAATAATCTCCATAAGGCCAATCAACCCAAGTGACCAAGGATCTTTGGTTATTGAATAGACTTCCCATTCGATAATAACAAACTGCATGGACCAAGCAAATACTAAAGCAAATCTGACCAGTAAGAAAATATTGAATTCTTTGATGCGAAGTGCTCCGTATGGGTCTTTTTTGATTGGTTTTTGTGCCATTGGCATCAAATTTTCGACTTTTGTTCGAATTGCAAATTTAAAATAAGAACCACTCTTATTTTAGTTTTTATCAGATGTAAGAAACTATTCCTTGACATCTCTCAATTTTAATTGTAAACTCACTTGTCCGTTCCATTCATTTTCATCAATGGAGTAGACAGCTTTGAAGGGTTTTCTGTCAGAAATCAAATCGCGTTTAGATCCCAAATTGAAACCAATACAAACAATATTATCAGCTTTTGGCTGTGTTACTGTGATTCGCAAATGCTTATCATCTTCGCCAACGCATTTGCCGTAGCCAGTATCTTTTAAATTTTCTGTCATGAAAATCGGTGTCATATTGCCTGGACCGAAAGGTGCGAATTGTTTCAAAATGCGATAAAATTTTGGCGTGATATCTTTTAAATCAATTTGTTCATCCACCCTGATTTCAGGTGTTAATAGAGATTTATCAATTGTTTTAGACACCTCATCTTCAAAAGCCTGCTTAAACGCTTCGTAGTTTTCGGCTTTTAAAGTTAATCCAGCTGCATATTTATGCCCTCCAAATTGTTCGATATGTTCGCTACAAGCTTCCAATGCATTATACACATCGAATCCAGAAACCGAACGTGCTGATGCCGCGAGTTTATCTCCACTTTTAGTAAACACTAAGGTTGGTCGATAATAGGTTTCTATCAGTCTTGAAGCCACAATCCCGATGACCCCTTTATGCCAAGTATCTTGATATACCACAGACGTCATACGTGCTTGTTCGTTGTTGGTCTCAATTTGTAATAAGGCTTCATGGGTAATCCGTTTATCCGCTTCCTTTCTATCTGAATTGAATTGTTCGATATCAATAGCATATTTCAATGCTAAATTAAAATCAGTCTCAATCAGCAAAGTCACAGCGTGATTACCATGTTTCATTCTACCAGCCGCATTGATTCTTGGGGCAACAATGAAAACGACGTCAGTTATTGTAAGCTCTACTTTTTTTACTTGATGTATGATTGCTTTAATACCAGGTCGAGGCTGATTATTGATGACTTGCAATCCAAAATAAGCCAAGGTTCTGTTTTCTCCTGTTATGGGAACAATATCAGCACCAATCGCAGTTGCCACCAAATCGAGGTATTCTACCAAATCTTCAACGGATTTACCTTCTTTTGATGCTAAAGCTTGAACCAATTTAAACCCAACTCCACACCCACACAATTCGTCATAAGGATAATCACAATCGTCTCTTTTTGGATCTAAAACCGCAATGGCATTCGGTAATTCATTTCCCGGTCTATGATGGTCGCAAATAATGAAATCAATCTTTTTCTCTTTGGCGTAAGCCACTTTTTCAATGGCTTTCACACCACAATCCAAAGCAATGATAAGTGAGAAATCGTTGTCATGAGCAAAGTCAATTCCCTTATATGACACACCATAACCTTCTTCATAACGATCTGGAATGTAAGTAGCAACAGCTTCTGTTCTTGTTTTTAAATAAGATGACACTAAAGCCACAGATGTTGTACCGTCAACATCATAATCACCAAATACCAGAATATTTTCGCCTTCAGCAATCGCTTTTTCGATGCGTTCAACCGCCTTATCCATATCCTTCATCAAGAATGGATCGTGCAAATCATCAAGACTCGGCCTGAAAAATTGTTTTGCTTCTTCGTAGGATTCGATACCTCGTTGAATTAGCAATGACCCAACTATCTCATCGACTTTAAGCGAGTCTACCAGTTGTTTTAATTTAGATGGCTCTGGTTTTGGTTTAAGTGTCCAACGCATAAGTTCTTTCAGAAATAAATTTCAATATATAAAAAATCCAAATTTCAATGATTGGAAATTATTTATTGTGATAATGAATGGAAGTATTCACAGTTGCAAATTTGCGAAACATTTGCATAACACCACAGTATTTCTCTATAGATAGATCGACTGCTTTTTGGATTTTATTTTCATCCAAAAGGTCACCGTAAAAATGATATTCAACAGAAACCGTATGGTAATATTTTGGATGCTCTTCAGTTAACTCTCCATATGTATCCATCCTAAAATCTGAAATTTTTACTTTCATTTTATTTAAAACAGATACCACATCCAAGCCAGAGCAACCAGCAAGAGATGCCAACATCATTGCTTTAGGGCTTAATCCTGAACCATATCCACCATGTTCTGGTCTTGCGTCCATCAAAACGGTTTTTCCATTTGGATTATCTGCTTCAAATTGTAGATTGCCTTTCCAATGAGTAATGACTTTATGCTCCATAATCGAAGATTTTTTCGTTTATTGTCTAATCAAAAATACTATTAAAAAACAATAATATGCCACTTGTAGCACCATTATCTGCTGACCATGATTTAGAGACAAAAGAATTGGCGGAATTCTTTAATGAAACACTGGGATTCTGTCCCAATTCAGTATTGACCATGCAGCGTCGGCCTGCAATTTCAAAAGCTTTTATCAATTTGAATAAAGCTGTGATGGCTAATGAAGGTCGGGTTACATCTGCATTAAAACGAATGATAGCTTGGGTGAGCAGTAATGCAACGGGTTGCAGGTATTGCCAAGCACATGCTATAAGAGCCGCAGAACGCTATGGAGCGGAACAAGAACAACTCGATAACATTTGGGAATACCGAACGCATCCTGCTTTTAACGAAGCCGAACGGGCTGCTTTGGATTTTAGTTTAGCAGCTTCTCAAGTACCGAATGCTGTAGACGAAAACATCAAAAAAAGCTTATATGAACATTGGAATGAAGGTGAAATCGTAGAAATGTTAGGTGTAATTTCTCTCTTTGGATATCTCAACCGATGGAATGATTCTATGGGAACAAGTATTGAAGAAGGCGCAGTGGAAAGTGGGAATCAATATTTGGGGAAGCATGGTTGGGAAAGAGGGAAGCATGTGTGACCTGCTAATTACCTGACCAGTATAATTAATTAGTTAGTTTGATTCGTGTGTTTGGCTCCTTTCACTTCAGTCTTACCGCCAACGCAAATCACAATCTCTCCTTTTGGTGGTTTATTGGTGTAATGCTCTAATACCTCTGTGGCCGTGCCTCGAATGGTTTCTTCATATAATTTGGTCAACTCTCTCGACACAGAAACCGGTCGGTCTTCCCCAAAATACTCACAGAAATTGGACAGAGTCTTTATCAATTTATGAGGACTTTCATAGAATATAATGGTTCGAGTTTCTTCGGATAGCGCTGTCAATCGAGTTTGCCTTCCTTTTTTTACTGGTAAAAAGCCCTCAAAGACAAATTTATCGTTTGGCAGTCCACTATTGACCAATGCAGGAACAAAGGCCGTCGCCCCTGGCAAACAATCGACTTCGATATCATTCTCGATACAAGCACGCGTTAATAAAAAACCAGGGTCGGAAATAGCCGGTGTGCCTGCATCACTGATTAAAGCGACTTTGGTCCCGCTCTTTATTTTTTGAATTAAATTAGCCACAGTTTTATGCTCATTATGCATATGATGTGATTGCGAAGGTGTAGCAATCTCAAAATGTTTCAGCAATTTTCCTGAAGTACGCGTGTCTTCGGCTAAAATCAGATCAACTTCCTTTAAAACCTCAACGGCTCTGAAGGTCATGTCTTTTAAATTCCCAATGGGTGTTGGTACGATGTAAAGTTTGCTCATTAATCGAACTTACTTTCAACAATTGCCATAAAGCGCTCTTCAAATTCTTCCTTCCCTTTCCAATTATTATAATCTGGTTTTACGATGTTTTGAATAAGGTTTTTAGCTTCTTTATATGAATCAGACGTGTTAATTTGCGAAAGAACTCGGTCGTAATCCTCGCGACTGCCATCAAATAAGTGTTTTATGAAGGCGATTTTATCATTCAAACCGATGTTTAACCCTCCTGTTTTTAGCTTGTCATTCAAAGAGAGTGATTTCTTTATTTCTTCTCTTGTCGCATATTGCTTGGCCGTTACAGGATCGAAAACTGGAATATCTTTAAAATCAGCTGTCAATTCATCTAGATCATGTTTTGAAGGATTTTCTTTTGGTAATGGTTGTTCAAAAAAGGAATCTACTTCTTGAGTTTCCTGTGGCATGTGGGCAACCATATCCTTTATTTTTTCCATCACTGGCTCCATGATACCATCATCTTCAATCTCATCGAGATTAATATAGATTTTATCTTCGCGCTCAATATTGTCACTTATCTTATTGTTGAAGGCCACATCGAGCATTTCAAAAAAGGACGAATCACTTCCAATGGTTGGCATCCCTTTTTCAAAATTTTCATTAGCAAATTTTAAAACCGTTAGCTTTTCATATAAGTGTCCAACTTCAGTATGCATTTTCAATACATCTTCCTTCCCTTTTAATTTTAAAATTCTATGAGCAATGCTCATTAATTCCGATTCCAACTTCTTCTTCATAACTTTTTAACTTTAAATCTAATTTATGCTTTTGATTTTTAATAAATTTACGCCACCTTTATAAAAACGTAGATTGACTTCGTTTTAGTGTTAAAATTACAAAATGTTTCTTGAAAATACAGTAAATCCTAAAGAACAATTTGGTTGGATTGAGGTTATATGCGGCTCGATGTTCTCTGGTAAGACAGAGGAATTGATCCGACGACTCAAGCGTGCGCAGTTTGCAAAGCAAAAAGTCGAAATCTTCAAACCAGCCGTTGACGTGCGATATAATGAAGACAAAGTAGTGTCTCATGACGCCAATGAAATTCGTTCTACACCAGTTCCTGCCGCTGCAAATATTCCGATCTTAGCAGATGGCTGTGATGTTGTCGGGATTGATGAAGCTCAATTTTTTGATGATGAAATTGTTCGGGTTTGTAATGATTTGGCAAATAAAGGCGTTAGAGTGATTGTTGCCGGTTTGGATATGGATTTTAAAGGCAATCCTTTCGGTCCGATGCCACATTTAATGGCCACCGCAGAATATGTTACTAAAGTACACGCCATTTGCACTCGAACAGGGAATCTTGCCCAGTATAGTTATCGCAAAGCAAACAGCGACGCCCTTGTTTTGTTAGGAGAGGTGGATGAATACGAACCTTTAAGTCGAGCTGCTTTTTACAAAGCTATGTTGCGCGACAAAGTTCGTAACATGAAGGTCAACGATGCCGAAGAAGTCATCTCAAAAACCAAGGACTCCAATGCCTAAAACACAAGAAACTGTTCTAGAAATTGATTTAAAGGCATTGCAGCACAATTTTGAATTCCTTAAATCTAAAATAAACGAAAAGACTAAATTTTTGGCGGTAGTAAAAGCTTTTGCGTATGGAAATGATGCCAATGAAATAGCAAATTATTTACAAGATTTAGGTGTCGATTATTTTGCAGTCGCCTATACTTCAGAAGGTATTGCTCTTCGTAATGCAGGAATTACTACGCCTATTTTAGTGTTGCATCCATTGCCTGTAAGTTTTAAGTCAATAATAGAATATTGTTTGGAACCCAGTTTGTATAACGTAAAAGTATTGAATGAATTTCTTGCGGTCGCAAGCGAAGAAAATCAAACTAATTATCCCGTACATCTCAAGTTTAATACTGGATTAAATCGTCTTGGGTTTTGGGAAAATGATTTAGACTATATCCATTCTAAATTAAAAAACACATCCGTTATCCGTATAAAATCAATGTTTTCGCATATGGCAGCAAGCGAAGACTTGAACGAAAGCGAATTTACCTTGAATCAAATTTACGCTTTTAAAAAAATTATAGAACATTTTGAAACCGATTTTGGATACAAACCTATGCTTCATATGTGCAATACATCAGGTATCTTAAATTATCCGGAAGCTCATTTCGATATGGTTCGAAGCGGTATTGGTTTGTATGGTTTTGGTAATTCAGATAAAGAAGATAAGAACTTCAAACCTATTGCAAGCTTAAAATCTGTTATTTCGCAGATTCATCAAATCGAACAAGGTGAATCCGTTGGATACAATCGAGCTTTCAAAAGTAATGCGCCACAAAAGACTGCCACAATACCCATTGGCCATGCAGACGGCATTAGTCGCATTTATGGTAATGGCAAAGGCTATGTTATCATAGATAACAAGAAGGCGCCATTAATAGGCAATGTGTGTATGGATATGATTATGGTCAATGTTACCGGAATCGACTGTAGGGAAGGAGACGAGGTCATCATTTTTGATGCCAACCACACCGCAAACGATTTAGCGCACAATGCAGATACTATTTCTTACGAATTGATCACTGCAATTTCACAACGAGTGAAGCGAATAGTCAAAAATTAATTGTTCCCATTTTTATTTATTTTTCTTACATTAGGGTCTTTATAACTAACTTAATACAACTAATATGTGGAAAGAATTTAAAGATTTTATCATGACTGGGAATGTCATAGATCTCGCAGTTGCTGTGATTTTAGCTGGCGCTGTGGGTATGGTCGTTAACGGTTTTGTAACCGACATCATGATGCCTATTGTAGGTAACTTTGCGGGCAGTGTGGATTTTGCGGATATGAAATATGTGCTTTCGCCAGCTATTGTTGAGGCTGATGGAACAGTGACTAAACCAGAAAATGCTGTTATGTATGGCGAATGGGTCAATTCAATTATTAATTTGGTAATTGTTGGATTTGTTCTTTTTATAATAGTAAAAGCCTACAACAAAACCAAAAAACCTAAAGGTCCAGCAGCTCCTTCCGGACCCTCTGAAATTGACCTTTTAACAGAAATTAGAGATGCTCTTAAAAAATAATTCCGTTACACTCATATTCTAACTTAAACCCGATTCAAAAGAGTCGGGTTCTTTTTTTCATCGATTTTTAAAAATCAAAAAAAATAATAGTTACTTTTGCGTTCTAAATTTATTAAAGATGAAAGTAGCGGTTGTTGGTGCCACCGGAATGGTTGGCGAAATCATGTTAAAAGTATTGGAAGAACGTAATTTTCCGTTTACAGAATTGATTCTAGTTGCATCAGAAAAATCTATTGGGAAAATAATTTCTTTTAAGAATAAAGAATACAAAGTGATTGGTCTTGAGGAAGCTGTTTCTCAAAAACCGGATATAGCATTGTTTTCGGCCGGAGGCAGTACCTCTTTGGAATGGGCTCCTAAATTTGCTGAAGTTGGAACTACAGTTATTGATAATTCCTCCGCCTGGCGTATGGACCAAACAAAAAAATTGGTAGTCCCAGAAATCAATGCATCCCAACTTTCAAAAAATGATAAAATTATTGCCAACCCTAATTGTTCCACAATTCAAATGGTCATGGTTTTGGCTCCACTTCATAAAAAATATCAAATAAAACGAATCGTAGTTTCCACCTATCAATCGATTACCGGTACAGGCTTGAAAGCTGTGAAGCAACTTGAAAATGAGTTGGCAGGCATCCAAGGAGAAATGGCCTATCATTATCCTATTCACAAAAATGCCATTCCACATTGTGATGTTTTTGAAGAAAACGGCTATACTAAAGAAGAAATGAAATTGGTAAGGGAAACCCAAAAAATACTTAATGATAAAACCATTGCAGTCACTGCAACAGCCGTAAGAATTCCAACTTTAGGCGGTCATAGTGAGGCCGTAAATATCGAGTTTGAAAAAGATTTTGATATTAACGAAGTCCGTAAAATATTGAGCAAAACGGATGGTGTCACCGTCCAAGACAATATTGATGTGAATACATACCCAATGCCTATTTATGCAAATGGTAAGGATGATGTTTTTGTAGGACGAATTCGTAGAGACGGATCACAACCAAACTCAATTAATTTATGGATTGTGAGCGATAATTTACGTAAAGGTGCTGCTACAAATACCATTCAGATAGCCGAATATCTTTTGAAGAATCATCTGGTATAAAATTTCTTGCTTTTTATAAGATTTTTTATTTTGTAGTTCACCTGAACTATAAAATAATGTCTTACAACTAATTAATTAAGAAACATGCTTTAATAATAACTATATTAGTAGTCCAAATTTTACTAGTGATGCCAAGAAATTACTCAAATTATTTGTGCCTACTTTTATTAGTCTTTTTAGCATTCTCTTGTGGAAAAGATGATAGTTACGTACCGATATTGACTGATGACGATCCAGTACAGGTGTCGCCAGTTGTTTTTGAGATAGACCAAGTTCCATATCAAACTCTTACAGATTATAATTTTTTTGAAGGCTCTATAAAGGATTTAAATCCAGTTTACGGAGTATTACCTTATGATTTAATTTCTCCTTTATTTTCAGATTATGCCCATAAGAAACGATTTATCTGGATACCAAATGGCGTAAGTGCCAGTTACGTGGATGATTATTCAATATTTGAATTCCCAGTGGGCACGGTATTGATCAAAAATTTTTACTATGACAATGTGCTGCCAGAAGGAAACACAAAAATTATTGAAACACGATTACGGATAAGAAAAGAAGAAGGATGGGTCTTTGCCAATTACAAATGGAATAATGATCAGACACAAGCGATTTACGATTTAAATGGAAGTTATGTGCCTGTTGATTTTATTGAAAATGACGTGCAAAGAAATGTCAACTATTTCATTCCATCTGGAGCACAATGTTTGACGTGTCATAAATCTGAAAACGACATTGGAATACCAATAGGTGTAAAACCACAAAATTTAAATAGAATGCTCTCCTATCCTAATGGTACTATGAACCAGCTTGATAAATGGGTGGAAATGGGTTATTTAATGAATAATTATCCCTCAACTATTGATACAGTAGTTGATTGGGAAGACAGTTCGAAATCATTGGATATGCGAGTTCGTTCTTATCTCGATATAAATTGCGCTCATTGTCATTCTGATAATAGACATTGTGATTATCGACCGATAAGGTTTGCGTTTAATGAGTCATCCGATATTACAAATTTAGGAGTTTGTGTCCAGGCCCAAGAAATTTTTGATCCATCTTTAACATACATTGTTAATTCTGGGAATTCCGATCTTTCTATACTGTCTATTCGGCTAAATTCCGTTGCTGAAGAACTTCGAATGCCTTTATTAGGAAGAAACACTATACACGAGGAAGGGTTAGTACTTATCGAAACATGGATCAACTCATTAACCAATATATGTGAATAATATTATTTTTATACTTTTAGATTATGAAAAAACTTTTACTTTCAACTGCAATTTGTTTAGCAACTTATACTCTAAACGCACAGAGCTACAATAGTTGTACAGATGCGTTAAATTCAACCTCAATAGGTGCCGGTATTTATCAGGTTGGAACTATCAATGGAAATATGCCACCCAGTTTCTGCGATGGCAGCAATGGTGGCACTGTTACTTATGGTGAATGGATAAAATATATACCAACCAATGATTACACTGTTACCATAAGTTCTGACCTCCAGTCAAATGGCAACAAAGACACTTACTTTCAAGTAATGACCGGTAGTTGTGGATCTTTATCCTGTGTGACTTGGGATGATGATTCTGGCATATTAACTGGCACAAACTCGAATTCGCTTTTATCTGTAGCTACTTTCCCTGTAAATTCGGGACAAGTCTATTATATTATTTGGGATAATAAATGGTCTAACGCTAGTGATTTTGAATTCTCTTTGACAGAAGACGTATATGTAGCGCCTCCTGCTACCACTATTTCTTTCACACAACAGAGTGTGTCCGCATCAGGTACAGATAGGGCTATTGTGGATATGAATGGTGATTTTCTTGATGATTTAGTATCCATAAATCTAACTAATATCAACATCAATTACCAATTGGCTTCTGGTGGATTTAATAGTGTAAATATCACAACAACACCCGCAACCTATCTGCCTTCTTGGAGTTTAGCTGCTGGAGATTGGGATGCTAACGGTTACAACGATTTATTATACGGAAGTACTAACGGTGTTACCTTTATGAAAGCAAATTCGGATGGAACTGCCTTTACACAAATTTCGGGACCTGAAGATGTCTTTTCCCAACGTTCAAATTTTGTGGACATTAACAATGATGGTCATTTAGATGCCTTTGTCTGTCATGATGTTGCACCAAGTGTTTCTTATATGAATGATGGTTCAAATAATTTGGTGTTTTCAAATTCGAATGGGCTTGGCGGTTATGCGTCTGGTGGTAATTATGGTTCTGCTTGGATTGATTTCGATAATGATGGTGACATTGATATGTTCATGGCGAAATGTGGTGGAAATGAAGCAAGAAGGACAAACCAACTTTATAGAAATAATGGTAATGGTACTTATACAGAAATCGGTGCTTCTTCGGGATTAGCTGATATTATCCAAACATGGTCTGCGGCTTGGGGAGATTATGACAATGATGGCGATATGGATGTATATGTGGGATCCAGCACAAGATACGATCACAAACTAATGCGTAATAATGGAGATAATACCTTTACTGATATTACCTCTTCAGCTAAAGTTGGTACGACAAAAACTGGACATGAAAACATTCCTGGTGATTTTGATAATGATGGGAATTTAGACATCTATTCTAATGGTTCAATATTATTTGGCAATGGAGATTTAACCTTTAACGTGGACAATTCTCTTACAATCCCAAATATTGGATCCATTGGAGACCTCAATAATGATGGATTTTTGGATTTCTTTTATGGTAGCATCTATGTTAACAATGCCAACGACAATAATTGGATAAAAATTGTCACTATTGGGAATACCGCTGGAGGCTATAGTAATAAAAATGGAATAGGGGCCCGTGTAGAGATTAGCACAGACTCTGGTATTCAAATTAGAGATGTGAGAAGTGGTGAAGGCTTTAGATTTATGCACAGTTTAAATACACATTTTGGTATTGGTGTCAACACTACTATTAATTACGTCAAAATAACCTGGCCTTCAGGCATCATTGATAATATTTTGAATCCGGATATTAATGACACTCTAGTCGTCGATGAAGGTTCCACTTTAAGTACAAATGGATCATTTGTGACAGATTTGATTTTATATCCAAACCCAGCAAAGTCAGTCCTAAACTTAAATTCTTTAGAAAACTTGTCTGATTCTGTTTATACTGTATTTGATATGAATGGCAGACGTGTTTTGAATTCTAAATTAAGTTCAAATACTATTGATGTATCAGAATTAAGTGCCGGAAACTACATTCTTAGATTGATGTCAGGAAACGCAATCAAGAGCCAGAAGTTTATCAAACAATAATTTAAATTTACCCTGTCTAATTAATATTCGCCCTTTAGTAGGGCGAATTTTTTTATGCTATTTTTGTTTCATTATATGACGCTTCAAGTAAAAAACATATCATTTGCATACGGTAAAAAAAATGTGCTTCAAGATGTTGACTTTCTTGTCAAGACGGGTGAACATCTGTCTATTATAGGAGAAAGCGGATCTGGAAAATCCACATTGCTAAAACTGATTTA
>JAGXIE010000011.1 GCA_024635765.1 Flavobacteriaceae bacterium
ATTATGCAAGCGATGGAAGACAATTGTGTGAATAATAAATAACCATCCCAAACACCCCTTAAACCTGCTGGTTTAAGGGGTTTAAAATTACCAATAATTTAATTTTTTGCTGATTTCACACTGGCATATTGCTTTGTGAATAGTCAGTGCAATAAACAACACCATAAATTTGAAAACTATGAATTACATCAAACACCTGAATGCAGTATTTCTGCAATTCTCAAAGGACAATCGATTAAATCCTTCACACATCAGCTTGTATATTGGCCTATTCCAAATATGGAATTATAGCCGTTTTCCCGAAGAATTTTATATCAATCGGGAAGAAGTAATGGAATTCTCTAAAATTGGCTCAAAATCAACCTATCATCGTTGTATCAGGGAATTGGATTCCTGGAAATACCTGATGTACAAACCATCCCACAATCCGTTCAAAGGGAGCCGGGTGTTGTTGTTTCAATTTGAGACAAGTGACGACCAGGCGGTGAACTTTACCGTCCCAATATCAGGACAAGCGTTGGTATCTGTATTAAACATTAATAAACATAATAAACATGATGAAAACATAAAAAAAACTTTTAAAAGGGAAATTTTATTTTTTTTCAAAGAAAAACAATGGCCTAAAACGGAAGCTGAAAAATTCTTCAACCATTACGAAGCTGTTGGATGGAAAAAAGGAATCAACCCAATTGAAAATTGGAAAGCTGCAGCGGAAAACTGGATGTTAAAATTCAAAGAAATTCAAACAGAAAAAAACACTTTTTTACCACCAGTCCAAAATAAGGACAACTTGCATACCAATCGAAACAAAAACTACAACCAACCTTTGTAGAAAAAAATTCTTGTATCAATTTAACCAAATAATTTATAAAAAACCACAACAATGAAAACAAAAACTTAATCCGCCATAGGATTTGGAGGCGAGCGTCAAATGTTTGAAGAATCCGTAAAAAAAGAAATGCTGTCTGAGCGCAGCGAAATCGAAGATTCGTGAATACAAAAATAAAATAAAAAAGAGATGAACAATTCATTTCTTTTAGGATTCGAGAACCAATTTGACCGGCGAAAATCCAAGGCTTGACTTTTTTGGTTCGTTTTTGTGTCAAGACAAAAATGAACAAACACAAAAAAAATGTAAAATCATTTAATTAAAACAAAAAATCCAATGCTATGAACCCAACACCACACATTAAAATCGAAGGCACCTCAAAATTTCAAATAGGAGATCTAAAAAACAACATCGTTCACTACGATTTTGAAAAAATAAAAGCCTACCTCAACATCAAAGGCTGTCTGATTTTCGATAAAAATTTCCGGCTCTACAAAGAAGATGAATCTTTGCTTTTCAAACTATGCTGTTACTACATCCAGGACCACCAGACTTGCGCAAAAATGGGAATCGACACCAACAAAGGCTTGTTGCTTTCGGGTCCTGTCGGCTGCGGAAAAACATCACTGATGAAATTATTGCCTTATTTGGCGCCACACAAAACAACCTATGAAATCATTCCAACGCGCAACATTGTTTTCAATTTCAATGCATCCGGATTTGAAGTGTTGGAAAAATACAACGATACAAAAAATTATTGTTTCGATGATCTGGGTGTGGAACCAACCGGTTGCCATTACACAAAAGATTGCAATGTGATGGGAGAAATACTGCTTTCGCGCTATGACATTTTCAAAACAAAAAACGCAAAGACCCACATCACCACCAACCTAAACGCCGAAGAACTGGAAGCACGCTATGGTGGCCGCGTTAGGAGCCGGTTACGTGAGATGTTTAATCTGGTCAGCTTTGATCAAGCATCAGTTGACAAAAGAAACTAAAATCAAAAAGTTTTAATTTCCATTATTATGATATTCTAATTATTTTTAAAGTGCTTTAATCAAACTTTATAATCGATAATTATTAATCATAAATTATAAAAATTATGGAAAACAAGAAAACAATTTTATTGCACAACATCACTCCAGATGAATTAAAGGAAATGATTATTTCAGATTTAAAAATCGAAATAGAAAAATTACTAGCTGAAACAAAAAAAGAGAAACCGTTAGAATATCTTACAAGGCAAGAAGTAGCAAAAATATTGAAAATATCTTTAGTCACTATTAGTGACTGGTCTAGAATTGGAATTATTAAACCTTATCGATTAGGTAACTTGGTTAGGTTTAAAAGTAATGAATTGGATGATGCTTTGATTAGAATAGAAAAAACCCACCGCAGATAGACTATGGTGGGTTAAAAAAAATTGCTATGAAAAAGATAGGCCCTATGAAAGACCTATTATTCAAATATACTATTATTTCTAGAAAGTTTGTAAAAAAATATAAATAATTCCTTTTTTTGTTTGTCATTTTATTAATGTTCATTATATTCGTGTGTTCATTGTCACTGAACGCTTAAAAAAATTGAACGCAAAGCTTATGAATCGTAATAATGACTTCCTGTATGAGGCGATTACTCAGTTAGAGCAATTAACTAAAATCCAAATAGAAATAGATAGCTCTAGAGAAAACTATGATGCAATACTAACTATTAGGGGTGAACAATTTATTGTCGAGTCAAAATCAGCTATAAGAGCATCAAATCAAGGTTTGGTGCTGTCAAAACTTGAAGAGATAAGAAATACTAATAATAGACCTATTATATTAATTGCCGAATATATTTCTAAAGATGCTGCAAGCCAATTAAAAGAAAGAGGATTTAATTATATAGACACTTCTGGAAATGCCTTTATAAAAAGTAATGAAGTTGTCATTTATATAGAAGGGCAAAAGAGAAGATCAGCACAACTAACGAATCAATCTCGCGCATTTCAAGAAGCTGGAATAAAAACAATTTTCTACCTACTATCTAAACCTGAAAATTTACAACATTCTTATCGCGAAATTGCTGAAAATGCTGGAGTAGCTGTCGGTTCTGTGAGTAATGTAATGGCGGAACTGGAAGACTTAAACTTTCTTATGAAAACTAAAGATAAGAGGGTATTAAAAAACAAAACAGAACTTTTAGAAAGGTGGATGGTTGCTTATAATACAGTTTTAAGGCCGCGAATTGTACGTCACAAAATGAGATTTACAAGTGTAGAGGCAGCTAATGAATGGCGAACTTTAAATAATGGAGACACTCTTTGGGGAGGTGAACCTGGTGGAGCTCTTTTAACAAATTACTTGAGACCTGAAAAATTTACCATATTCACGAATAATGATTTACCAACAATAGCAAGATCATTAAACCTCGTGCCTGATAAAAACGGAAATGTTGAGATTTTACAAAAGTTTTGGAAAACGGAAAATTTAAATACAAATACTGCTCCGGCATTATTAATTTACACCGACTTGATTAACAGTGGATTCAGCAGAAATGTTGAGACCGCTAAAATTATTCTAGAGAATGAGTTACGATATATCAAGTAGTAAATTAACACATCCATTATTAAAACCTATTCTCTTAGAATTAACTGAATATTTCAAGGAGTTCGGAATAACATTTTTTGTTATAGGCGCTACAGCTAGAGATATCATTATGGAAATTCATAATGAAAAATCGGGTCGTTTAACACACGATTTAGACATTGCCATAACCGTAAACGATTGGAATCAATATCAAAAATTTGAGGAAGATATTGTTAAACTAAAAAACTTCTCAAAGGACCCAAATCAAAAACAACGCTTTTTATACTTAGATAAATTCCAATTGGATATTGTTCCTTTTGGTGAAATAATGAATCAAGACAGTAAAATATTTTGGCCACCTGATGAAGAGTTCGCAATGTCAGTCTTAGGTTTTTCAGCTGCAAATAGTGCTACGCTGAAAGTAGTAATTGATGAAGAAATAGAGATTAAAGTAGCTTCTTTAAGTGGTATCTTTTTATTAAAAATTGCTGCTTGGAACGACCGTAATCAAAAAACAAATAAAGATGCAGATGATATAGGTTTTATTTTAAATAATTACCTCGAAATCAATATAAAAAGAGCTGTGGAATTTTACGAAGAAATTTACCCAGAAGATCACACTATTATAACAGGGGGCGCAACCTTACTTGGTAAAGATATTTCAGCTATTCTCACTCAATACCAAGATTCAAAAATAAAAATCATTGAAATCCTTTCAATTGAAATTGATAAGATGGAAGAAAGTATTTTGATCAATCAAATTCTGGAAACACATAGAGGATTAAATTATGAAGAAGTCCACAAAAGCTTAGAAAATATAGTTTCACAATTAGAAGTTTAAAAAATAACAAAACCCTTAAAAGAATAAAAAAATTGTAAATATGGCTTTAGAAATTCAAAATAAAGAAGATATTGTATTAGAAGATAACCAGCTAGTATGCATCCTCTCTGGAGAAGTTAAAAAAGTTGGTGCTCAAGAAAATAACTTACAATCTGTAATTTTAATGCTGAATGAAGAATACGGTTTCGATCTCGATGATATGGAGCGTGACTTCAAAATTGAATATGTAAATCCTGAAACAGGAAAATCCACAAAGCAAAAAGTTGAATTGGTAGTTTTTGAAAAAGGAAAACCACACGAACAAGATTTCATCATTAGAATTTGCGTGGTTCAAGACGACAAAGTCAAAGACAGTGATAAAAAGAAAGGACTTGCGGCGACTCTAGAAAATGCTATGGGAGCAGTAGAGTGTTGTGAATTTGGATTATGGGCAAATGGTTCTAACTATCACTTTCTTCAAAAAGAAGACGATGCTATAGGATTTGATTTTGATTTTACGGATTTATCAGACTTTCCAGGAGAGGGTGAAACACTGGAAGATTTAGAAAGAGCTGATAGATCACACACAAGAACACCAGCAAACGATTCTTTAATAAAAGTTTTCAAACGTTCTCACGATTATATTTATGCAAATGAAGGACGAAAAAAAGATGCCTTTTGGCAATTGCTAAACCTTATTTTTTGTAAACTTTATGACGAAAAAAGACGGTTTATGGTTTCTCCTGATGGCGAAAGCTATCGTAGAAAATTTTGGGTAGGTGTTAAAGAACAAAATACTGAAGAAGGTCGTAAGGAAGTTGCTAAAAGAATCAAAGGTTTGTTTGAAGAACTAAAAAGTGATCCCATATTTTCTGAAGTGTTTAGTGGTAATGAAATAATTGACATTACTGATAAAGGTTTGGCTTTTATTGCAGGTGAAATAGCAAAGTATTCATTTTTAGATGCTTCTGTTGATGTAAAAGGCTTGGCTTATGAAACAATTGTAAGCAATACGCTAAAACAAGAAGCGGGTCAGTTTTTTACACCAAGAAACATTGTAAGATGTATGGTAGAAATGTTAGATCCCAAAGAAAATCATCGTGTGCTCGATCCCGCTTGTGGATCTGGTGGTTTTTTGGTAATGGTACTTGATCACGTTCGTAAACAAATAACAAAAGAATTACATCCTGATTTAGAAGGACCAATATTAGAAGAAAAATATAACTCTTTTGAAGTGAATGAGCGTGTGCGCATGTATGCCGAAAAAAGCATCTTTGGTTTTGATTTTGATCCCGACCTTAAAAAAGCAGCACGTATGAATATGGTAATGGGTGGTGATGGACATGCAAATATTTTTCATGTAAACTCATTGGCATATCCTAATTGGGAACATCCTACTGAAATTGCAAAAATAGAAGCAGCTATGAACAAAAGTCTAGCAGAAATGAAAGATATTGAAAATGCTTATGGTACCGATGCCAGAGGGAAGTTCGATATGGTTTTTACAAACCCACCTTTTGGCGCCAAAGTGCAAGTAGAAACGGAAATTGCTTCCCGATATCATTTAAGTCAATTCAGTACTGCACCTGAGGTATTGTTTATAGAAGCTTGTTACGACTATTTAAAAGAAGGAGGTAAAATGGCAATTGTATTACCCGATGGTATATTAGGGAATCCTAATATGGTTACTGTTAGAAAATGGATATTAGAAAAATTTAAATTATTAGCCTCCATAGATTTAGCGGTCGAAGCCTTTCTACCGCAAGTCGGTGTACAAGCATCTTTATTATTTTTACAAAAGAAAACCGAAATTGAAAAGCAGTTAGCCCAGGAAAGTGAAGAAGATTACGAGGTATTTATGGCTATTGCTGAAAAATTAGGGAAAGACCGTAGAGGAATTCCAATATACTTGCGCGATGAAGATGGTGCTGAACTATTATTCAATACAGAAACGAAATACTTATCTAAAAAGCGAAACGGAAGCTCAATTTTAAAATCACGTAAGGAGAAATTAAAACAATTAGATGATGACCTCCCTAAAATTTCAAAAGCTTATTCTGAATTTTTAAATATAAAAGCCTAATGAAAGTCTCATTGATTAAATACAGCGATATTAATTCTTCTATGAGACTTAATGGTAAATATCATTTATCTAAAGGTAATATTTATTCCAAAAAACTTCGCTCAATGCCATTTGAAGAATTAGGAAATTTAACATCCAAAATATTTACTGCAGGAAGAAGTAAAAGGGTTTATACTGATAAAGATCACGGATATCCATACTTGAGTAATACAGATGTTGTGAAATCAAGTTCTTTTGAAACTTGTAATTATAATTCCAAAAAATATGGCTATGATGAATCATCTTTTCTAAAAGAAGGAATGATCGTTACCGGAAGAGTTGGTGCCATTGGTCAAACATCATATATTACTTCTGAATTCGAGGAATTTAAAGCAATGGGTTCTGACAATATTATAAGAATCGTTCCTAACGATATTAATATTTCTGGTTATATCTATTCGTTTTTGGCATCAAAGTACGGAAACACTTTGTTATGGAAATTGGCTGCAGGTGGCGTGCAATCTTATATTTCAGAAGAAATGCTTTTAGACATGCCAATTCCAATGTTAGAAAAACCAAAACAACAAACAATCCACAATCTTATTGTTGAAGCTTCTTATTTACGTGTGGAAGCGAATAAGTTATTAAGGTCGGCCCAAGAGATCATTATGCATAATCTTGCCTATAAAAAAGAAGAAAAGCCTTTAAAAATTGCTTTAAGTACATTATTAAATTCTCATCAGAAAAGATTTGAATCACAGTATTTTATTTCTGAAGGCTATCAAATTAAAGAGCATATAAAAGGTAAGAAATACCAACTTCTTAAAGATGTTTCAGAACCTATTTTTAGGCCAGGTATTTTTAAAAGACATTATGTTGAAAAAGGAGTTGAATTTTTCGGAGGATCAGATATTGTTAAAGCAATACCAAAAAGTGAAAAAAGATTATCAATTGCAAAAACTAAACATCTAGAAAGTTTAAAAATCAAAGAAGATTGGATACTTGTTACTTGCGGTGGTACAATTGGATTTTCTGTCTTGGTTAACCGATTTATGGCTAATAAAACGGCTTCACAACATATATTGAGGGTAAGCGCCAAAAACATAAAAACAGGATATCTTTTTGCTTTTATGTCTTCTGAAATAGGTTTGAAAGCAATTCAAAGTTTTACATATGGCTCTGTAATTCCACAAATTGAACCTCATCATTTAGATTTACTACCTATTCCAATATTAGAAGATAGTATCATGGATAAAATTCATTATATGATAATGGAATATAAAGAAAAAATTAGCATAGCAATTGAAAATGAACTTTTAGCAATTGACCTTATTGAAAAAGAAATTGAATCATGGCAAAAATAATTAAACCACCCTATTTTCAAGATGTTGTAAATGCAGGTGAAAAACGTTTATTAAACTATTTAGAAATTAACCTTCCTGAAGATTATATCTTAATTCCTAATATAGAAATTGCTTCTACCAATCCACGAAACCAACGCACGCAATATTGGGAATATGATTTGGTGGTAGTGGCACCACACGCAATCTATAATATTGAAAATAAAGACTGGAAAGGTCGTATTGAAGGTAATGATGATTATTGGTATGTAAACGATCGTCAAAAGCCAAATCCATTAAAAACAAATCGTCAAAAAACAGCTATTTTAGCTTCAAAATTGAAAGAAGCAAATTTCAACTGGGGAAAAGCTTGGATTAACAATTTGGTAACCTTGTCATACCCTAATTCTTTTGAACCTTTATTATGGCTAGAAGCAGGTAAACTATCTTTTACATTAACAAACAAACTAATTGATTTCATTAGAGAACCTGAAAAAGATGATCAAAATAAAAATTCAATAGTCAATATTCAAAACGATATTGTTCAGTTTCTAATTGGCAACCAAAGTAAAAAGGCTGCCAACGAAAAGAAAGAAGTTGAAGGTTATGAGATTATTGAAATTTTACAACAAGAACCAAACTATGTAGAATATTTGGTAAAACCTAAAGGAGTAACCTCATCCATTCGAAAAAGAGTAAAGGAATATTCATTACAAGTTGCTGGTCTTTCACCAAATGAATTGAAACAGCGTGAAGAAAGTATCTTAAATCAATTCAATGCCTTAAAAAAAATCAGGGTCAATCCTTTCATTTTAAATGTTGAGTTTAAATTAGATGAGGAAAATCATTTATTTTATGAAATTACGGATTTTTTAGATGAAAATTCATTGAGAGCTGAGGCAAGAAACAAAACATTCACTTTTGAGGAAAAAATAAATTTGATAAAAAATATTATGTCTGCTTTAAAAGAAGCGCACGAGGTTAATATTTTTCATCGAGATGTAAATCCCGATAACATTTATTTAAACAATGGTTATGCATATTTAGGAAACTTTGGTAAATCCTATTTCACTGATCATAATGAAATAGGCTATACAGTAATGGCAACAATAAATGAATCCAATGCTACGGCCTATCATCCTTATGAACTAATTGCCAAAGACGCCTCTAGAGCATCTGATATATACTCATTAGGGGTATTAATTTATTGGTTATTCACAGGAAGTGAACCTATAAAAAACCCTTGGGAATTAGATAAATTAGGTGGTGTTTTACCAAAAGACCTATTACCTTCAGCTATCAACGCGGCTTTGCCTAAATGGTTAGATGAACTTTGTTTACAAACAATTGTAACTGATGATACTGCAAGAATTGAGTCCATATACGCTATTGAATCATTTATAAATGATGCTGTAAAGGAACAATCTTCAATAGCAGTAATTAAAAAAGACAAACCAATTCTGGAGGTAGATTCTTATGATTTAAAAGAAGGGGATCGTGTAGGTGATTATATCATTCACAAAACATTAGGTCGTGGAGGTTATTCACGTGTATTTAAAGTAAAACACAATCTTCAAGGCGAAGATTATGCATTAAAATTGTTCAATGATAGTGTAAATATTTCATCTGTAATGGATGAATACAACGCTTTAATTAAATTATCACATCCTAATATCGTAAAGTTCATTTGGAATGGAACAACACCTAACGGTCAATTTTTTACATTAACAGAGTTTTTGGATGGTGAAACGCTTAGCATATATACTAAAACAGATGCTAGTTTATCTGTTGCAAGAATTTATAAATTAGGAGAAGATATATTGTCTGCATTGGTAATGATGCAATCTCAGGAAAAACCATTATTACATCGTGATATAAAGCCTCAAAATATTATTTGGGATAAGCAAGATCGTTTTGTTTTAATCGATTTTAATGTTGCTTCATTCTCTCCAGACAATAAAGATTTTGTTGGGACAAATCCATACTTAGCACCCGATTTAATTGAAGGCCATAATATAAATTGGAACCTTTCAGCAGACACTTTTGCATTAGGGATAACCCTGTTTGAATTAGTATGCAAACAATATCCTTGGGCACCAGGTAAAATGCCACAACTAAGCAAAGCTCCTGCCAACCCAAAAGAATTACAACCTAGATTATCTCAAGATTTTTCTGATTTCTTACTAAAGGCCATTGCAACCAATAGTGAAGGTAGATTTGAATCGGCAAAAGCAATGTTGAAAGCGCTTATATTAATTGGTGAAGACAATTTGTTAGAAGAAAATAAGGCATCTGCACAAGAAGCTGTAAATACAGATCAATTATACCACGTTGAGGTTTTCATAGCTCAAAATAGTTTTAGTATGAAACTATTCGACAAAATGTCTAAATATTCTGAAATAAGAAATACAGTGCTTTCATCTTTGAATAAGTTTAAAGATAAAATTCAAGGTTATAAAAACGCTATTTCCTTTGAGGATAAGTTAAAGTTTCTTGTTAAAGTAGATAGTGAAGTATTAATAAGTGAAACTTTTTGGAATGGTGGTGCGCGAAACTTTAACGAAGGTAATATTGAAAGAGTTTACAAAGCTTTAAAGGATGCGTTTGAAGAAAATACAAATCGATTAAAGGAACATAAAATTGATGTTGAAGGAATTGATATTGTAGATTATGTGAATTCTTTATTCAGTCAATCAAAATCAGGTAATTGGGGAACACGTGTAAATGATAGAGCTTCAAAATATGATGAATTAACCTATTCACCTTCTAAATTAGATAGAAAATTAATTCCTGATATTCTAGATGCACGGTTTAAACTAATAATTATTACTGGGAATGCTGGAGATGGCAAAACGGCTTTTATTAGAACCATAGAAGATAATAATAGCGTTAAAGAACTCAAAAGATATGGTCACAAAAACGGAGCTAAATTTAAAATTAATGATGTAGGTTTTGAGAGTAATTATGATGGTTCTCAAGATGAAAACGACAAGGTAAATAATGAAGTTTTAGAGTCTTTTTTCAAACCCTTTGAAGGCTTGTCAAATTATAACGACTCCAAAGAGGGAAGAATTATAGCTATTAATGAAGGGCGGTTAGTAGAATTTCTCAAAACATCACAGAAATACAAACATCTTCATGACACCATTGATCAATATTTTTACAATGAAGGTCATTTTGTATTGCCAAATGGATTAATGATTGTAAACCTCAACCTGAGATCTGTAACAGCCATAAGCAATAATGAATCAAGTTTATTTCGTCAACAAGTAAAAGCACTTACAAACAAATCATTATGGTCTAAATGCAATGGTTGCCCGATAGCCAACAAATGTTTTATCAAATACAATGTTGATACTTTTAATGATATTGCATCTGGTGATGAAATCATTACAAGAATGGAATGGCTTTTAAGAACCGTAGGGCTTAAAAGAGAATTGCATATTACAATGCGTGATCTAAGATCGTTTATTTCATTTATGCTAACAAGAGATTATGGCTGTCAGGATGTTGAAGATTTATTGGATAAAAACAATAGCGCTCCAGATTTCTTTTGGCAACTATTTTATTTTAATATAACCAATCCTTTACTTGATGACGCCGGCAATAAAGATCGTCTTATTAAATTATTACGTGAAACAGATATAGGGAGTGTCGCTATTCCAGATTTAGATAGAGATTTATTTTTTGGACAGCATATACAACGAAATTATATAGAATTTTCTGATAGAAAATGGAATCTTTTTGATGATTTTAATAATCATAAAATTTGGGCTCCTGCGCACGAGCAAACAGAAGAATTGATAAATAAAATTAAGAGTATCCAAAAGATTTTTGTGAGGCATCAATACTTTGAAGGAAGAATTAATGAATATCAAAAAAGAATACCGTATCAATCATTACATCCTTTTTATAAAGCCTTAAATGCGAGTGAGGTTGTAGACTATTCGAATATAAAACTCAATTACTCAACAAACACTGCAGGAGATAAAGAAAAAATTTTAAAATTTAATGAGACTGAATTACAAAATAAAATAAACTTTACTAAATCTTTTATGAAAAGAGTGAAGGAAATTGTTCAATTTGAAAATAAAGGAATTAAAAACTTAATTATCAGCAATCTATATTCTCAATACAATCAGGAAATTGTATTTGAAACCTATAAAGGTTGCAGCTGGACAGATTTTAAGAGGGTTTTGAATGTTGAAAAAATTAAAAAAACACTCCCATTAATATATCAGAAAATAACAGTAAATACACTTTTAAATTTAAAGATGTCTATTTCACAAGCTATTTCAATGAATGAAGGCTGTGAAAATGAAAAAATTTGGCAAGAAAATTTAGTATTGAGTTCTTCTGAAATTAGTGACCCTATTAGTAAATCCTTTAGGCTCTTTAGATTAAATGATTTTGAACTTTTTATCAATAGAACAGATCATTTAGTAAAATATCTTGAATACGAACCTGATAGTCTTGTATTTCGTCATAAAAAAGAAACACACATACAATTAGTAATTTCCCTCGATTTATTTGAAATGCTATACTTTATTCAACAAGGTTATAGCCCATCATTAAATGATCTAAGAGGACGTTTTATAGAACTAACTATTTTCAAAAATTTACTTGAAAATTTAACATACAATGAAGTAGTAGTTACAAAAGACAATATGGAGTTTTATAAAATAAGTAAAGATGTGAACAATCATCTTTGTATAGAATCAATGAAATTTTAATTATGGCTATAAAATTAAACAAAGAAGAAAGTCTTTTTAGAAATGAACTCATTTTTACAGCGGATGCAAAAGCTATAAATATAGACAATGTTTTAGTAAATCTATTTATGCTTTTAAAACATAATGGAGTGAGACCAAGGCAACGTGCAAATTCAAATGCTTTTATAGACCTACAAACTTTAGACAGAGTTTTTATGAAACTAGAAGAGGAAGGTTCCGTCAAGGGTTTTAGCGAAAATAAAGAAGCAGCTGAATTATGGATGCGTAGCAACCTCGTGAATATGGTTTTTCGAGGCAATATTGATAAGGAAAAAATATCATCATTAAGACCTATACACTTAGAGAGCTACAGAGTAAGAAATGCTGCAAATACCCGTGATTATAATACGGCGGATCAAGTTTATTTAATGTTAGGGGTAAATCCTATGGTTAAGGAAGATTTAAAAAATTTCTTAATGGAGGGTTGGGATCCGGTTACAAATAAAATCAATGTGTCTGAAGGCCTTGATGTTGATAGTTTAGGTTTACTACACATTATAAAAAACATCAAACCTGGGTTTTTAGATACGAATACTTCTTTAAATCAAATAAAACCTCTCCTTGATAAACAGGCACAACTATATTGTGATGATGTCAGAAGGTTACTGGTGTATAAACGATTAATACCTCGGAATATTCTTATTGATTATTTAAAAACAATTACATCTTTTCACTTATCTATTTATATTCAGAAATTAGTATACTATTTACCAAAAATGATTGAAAATGGATCTATTGATGTAAAAGATGATTGGAATATTGTTTTAGATACTACAGATAATTATGAAAGTAAGATGGCAAAGTTAGCCAGTGATGATGCAGAAAATTTAACAAATAGCATATATGATTATTTAAAAAGCACTTTTCAAGTAAATGCCGCCTTAAGGCGATTAAAATTAGATAAGAATGATTCACTAAACCTCAAGAAAGCGCTTGCTGTTTTAAAAGAAAGACCTTTTGATTTTGAAATTTATTTTGAAACCCAATGGGATAATCTTTATAATTCAATTGAGGAAGAAGACAGAGTGTTAATCCAAGATATGGTAAAGTACGAAGACACCTATTTTGACAAATACATTGAGCTTATTCTAAAGGCTCGTGGCGCATATCAATATAGATATAATGTACAATTAATTGACAACCTTTCTCAAAAAAATAATGAAAGAGGTTTTATGGCACAAGGCCGAAGCAAAAAACATCCTAGAAGATTTGTGCTTGGTACAAGGTTACTTGAAACATTGGTACAGATTTTAGTGTTAGAAGTCCGTGAAGATCGTTTTGCTACTAGAACTTTATCAATAGAGGAGTTAATAAGCAATATTAAGGAGCGTTATGGTTTGATAATTAATGGGTTGTCTGAAGAAAGATTTAAAGATGCAGATTTAAACACTCATATTGCATTCAAAGAAAATGTAGACTCTTTTAAAATGAAATTACGCCAAATAGGATTCTATAATGATTTAAGTGACGCCTATATATTGCAAAGAATAAGACCGAGATATGAATTAAAAGAATAGCTAGAAATGGAATTAATTACGATAAATATATATTACCAAAAGATCATTGATCTAATTTTAGAAATTCACGACAACGACTTCGCGTCTGCTGGTCCTGGTCATTGTATGAAAATAACAGGTCTTGGATCACAAGAACTTGAAGTAGTTTGGGGCTTGATGGCTCCAAAATATGAACACATTGATATTTATATTGTTTCTGAAATAGTTACTGCAGACACAAGATATATCACTGCGACAAGATTGGTTGAGCTAAGAAATGTACAGAACGCACCCTTATTAATACTGATACCTTCAAATAGTAGAACAGCTGCAGAAGATTCATATGGTAATAGCACCTTTAAAGAAATATCGCTAGATGGCATTGAATCTAAATTAATAAAAAAATTAGTCAATCAAATTCCAGAGCGAATTAGTATTATTATAAAAAATGATATTCTCAATTTTTTAAAACCTAATAATGCCGCCATAATAGATTATCTTTTGTCATTAAGTGAAGTAGATTATGAAGATAAAAAGGTTGGTGAAAATCTTTATTTTCTATCACTAATTCCTGATTCGGCACTGCTTAATCAGGAAGAAAAAATTAGATCAAGGCTTAATTTTAATAGAGAAAGCGTTGCGCTTTTAAGTGCTTTTAATAAACCACTTTATGATCGTATTTCAGAACTTAATTTGGAGAATGATTCTATTCAAAAAGAAATAGTTGATTTTTTAAAAGATGAAAAATCTGCAAAAAGCGAAAAGGAGATTTGTGAAATTATTGCAATTAAATATCCAAATCTTAATTTTAGCAATTGGCCAATACCAGATTTAGATTTTACCCATATTAAATTATTCACTGACGATTTAATTTCTAATGATTTAAAAATAATAGAAGGTACAAATGTTCTTTTAGCTGAAAATGGTAAAGTAACCAAACTTAAAATTAGATTCTCAACAAATCCATCTCCAAATGAAATTAAAGACTTAAAGTTTTTTAGAATAATTCTAATGGCTGTCAATGGTGCAAATGGAGAAGAATTGATGGTGCTTCGGAGAATTAAAAACTCAAATTCGAATAGACCATTCCGCGATGCAACGATAGAATTAAATTCAAATATTATTGAAGAAGGTTCTTATTTTATCAAAGTACTCGCAGAAGATGAATATGGAAATATATTAAATGCAAATGATGAATTCAAAGATTTTAAAGTACAGCGAGCTTGGTTAGATACCGTGAAGGAAGCAACCCAAAATGGACTAGAATGTTCTAAAGCATCCTTTCCTTACAAATTGACTTGCGATTCAGAGGATTTTGATTATATAATTGAAGATTCGGTGGAGCGTGAAGATACACAGAGAAAAGACAAACTTAACAATGTATTACAGGCCTACTTTAAATTTAGAATCGAATCAATAAAGAATGATGGCGACAAGTTAATTCCTGAACCAACGGAAAGTTCAAATATTTGGATTAATGATGCTAAAGAAAAACATTCTTCTACCTTTCATATAAATTATTCAGACAAACACAATTATCAAATAAATATTTCAACCAAGCTTAGGCAAATTGAAAATAAGTTTATTGAATACGGTGATGAATTTGGACACATTCGCGCCCAACTCAAAAGTAATAAGTTAGCAATAGGTTTCGAGAGTTTAGAATTTGTTTCAAGCGATTTAAATAGTCTTATTCCAAACTCATTAGGGAAACTAAGAAAAGAAATTTTTGAGAGTATTGCCAATTCTAATGAAGAGGGTAATGGAATAGTAGAAACTGCAGATATATTTAATCATAGTGATAAAATTAAAAAATATATAGCGGAGTATTCCAAGTGGACTACTAAATTGAAAAAGCAACTTGAAACAGATAAAATTACAGAAGAAGAAAAATCAAAATTAAAACAATTTTTAGTCGAACTTCAAATAATTGATGTAGCTCGGATTAAATCAAAACTTCCAGATGGTAGTAAAGTTGAGGCATTATTGCTATCTCCACTCCATCCGCTTCGATTATCATGGACAATGCAACTAATAGAAGTTTTTGATGATTGGGAAAATAAAACCAGAGAATTTTCTGGGCATAAAGATGCCTGGTCTAAAAATCTTGAAGAATTATTCGTTGGCCAATTATCACCTGAAAATAACCCATTAGTACTCATTGAACCAGGGTCATTTAAAAATTATAATTACAGCGGTGAATTAGCCTATGGTTGGGGTTTGTATTTAAATACAATAACTCAAGAGTCTAAAAATGGAATGACATCAATTTCAAGGCAATTGCAACATTATTTCAGATCATTATTTAATATTTCTAAGGATAGTTATGTTGAAACTGATATAAGTTTAAAATTAGTGATAAGACACATTAAAAATTACCTCTCACAACACCCGTATGTCGATAAATTGATAATTAACCTCTTCAATTCTGGTGATGCAGAAGTATTCGCAGATGCTTTTGTGGAATTGGAAAAAGAAAAATCTTTCGAAAATATAAATTACGAAATCCGTATATTTAAGGGTAATGATAAAATTATTGAGCACGGTGAAGCTTTAAAGACATTAATAAATCCTGAATTTAATGTTTCTGAAGAAGCAGAAGCATTTTCTCAACCATCAAGAAATAGACTATTTCCAAAATTAAGATTTTCAATCAATAATATTTCAGATTTTTTAAAAGACCCTTCAAATTTCACATCGCATATTAGTTTTTTGATTAGCCCTTTCCCTGTTACAATTGAATTAATAAAACCATACGCACTGGATAAAAACTTCTTCTTAAATGGTTTAATCACAGACTCAACTGTATTAGTGGATGAAAATGGTTCTCAAATTAAATGGAACAGATTTGTAACTGGAAATGCATTACCGATAAAATATGAAGGCACAGGAAGTATAGGTATTAAACTATTTGAAAACCTTCAAACATTTGTAAGTGGTGCACTAGCTTCAAAATTTACCGAAGCAATACCATCAACACAATTAAGGCTCAATGATAAAGATAAAGTTTTACTAACCCATTTACATGATTATTCAGATTGGGTAATTACATTTGATAAAAACCTTGGTCCACAAATATTTGATCAACCTTCAAAAGATGGTAAAATTCCTTTTTTATTAGATTATGTTCCCGGTGAAGAAGTTTTTGGAATTTCATCTTATCTAACAACAAGACCTACATCAGAGATATTAGGGTTATTAGGTCCACATTTCGAGGAATTTAATCTCGATATTCATAAATTAGAAGATGAACATAAAATAAAAATACTCTTGGAAGATTTAAGAGCAGTTAGCAGCTCTTTAGTATTACAATTAAACTCCTCAAAAAATAAAGCTTTTGAAGTAATAGGTTCTGCATTTACCAAGCGTGTGTTAGAAAAAAAGGGAATGCTTAAAGATGCGTTCTTAATTCCAATAGATTTGCATCAAAACTTATTCGAAAACTTAGCATCAGGCAGTAAAAGTAGAGCAGATAATTTATTAGTTTCCATAGATCCTTCTAAAAAAGAAATTTCTTTTGCTGTTATTGAAATTAAATGCAGGAAATCACTTGGTGAAGCTGAAAAAGATGCCCTTCGATTAAAAATGATTGAACAAATTGAAAACACGATCGTGGCATTAAAAATCCATTTTGATCCAGAAAAAAATCATTCCTTCGATCGCTTAGATAGAGAAATAAAAAATAAAGAATTAAAATCATTATTATCCTTCTATATTGAACGTGCTTATAGATATGAATATCTTTCAGATAATGCTTACAATCAATATTTGGCATTTCTACAGAATCTTGATAATGGCTTTTGTCTTAAATTCAAAAGACTAGGATTAATATTTGATTTTGCAGCTAAAGAAAGGCATAAGAAAATTGTATTAGACAATGATTCAACTTTCTTTACTTTTGGAGGGAATCTAATAGATGACATTCTAGATCCTGATTCAGACTTAAATACAATGCGTTTAGAAGTGGATGAATTTGATAAAGATTTAGCAGATGCGCTAGGTTCAAATAATGAACTGAAACCTTTTATTCAAAGGTTTATATCAAAACAAGACATCGAAACTCATAATACTTTAGACCATAAAGAGGAAGAGCCAACTATTACTGCTACACAAAAAATAAAAAAAATATCGGATTATCAAGAAGAAGATTTTGAACTAGATAAAAATAAAGCAGCAGAAAAAATAACAGCTAATTTTTCCAATGAAGAAGAAAAAAACCTTTCAATTGCCACAAATGAAAATCAAAACACACCAAACTATTTGGTTCCCGAGTATGATATTTTAATTGGTAAAACATCACCAAGCGGTCAATTTGGTCTTTTGGGTGAAAGCTTGTTGAAAAAGAAAATCGCCATTGATCTAAGTGAAACAAACACAATTAGTCTTTTTGGCATCCAGGGTGGTGGTAAAAGTTATACCATAGGCACAATATCAGAAATGGTATTAAAACAGTTTAGTAGTATTAATATGCTTCCATCTCCTCTGGCAGGTGTAATATTTCATTACAGTGAAAGTATGGATTATGAACCTGAATTTACATCAATGATTTATCCAAATGATCAGAATCGTGAATTACAGATTTTAAAAGAAAGATATGGGGCCGAACCAGATAATATTGATGATGTTATTATACTAACACCTAAAGATAAAATTGAGGAAAGAAAGAGGGAATATCCTTCAATACAAGTATTACCAATAGCGTTTAACTCCAAAGAATTAAATGTACAAGATTGGTTGTTTATTTTAGGCGCAATAGGAAACGATTCTACATATATACGTCAATTAAAGGCTATAATGAAAGAACACAGAGCAAATATTACAATAGATGGTTTGTTAGAGAGTGTTGAATCATCAGAATTATTGTCAAATTCTCAAAAAGCATTAGCTAGACAAAAATTAAGTTTTGCAAAAGAGTACGTTGATGATGCTTTTATGATGCGTGAAGTTTTAAAACCTGGTAGACTAATAATTGTAGATTTAAGAGATGAGTTTATAGTGAAGGACGAAGCACTTGGTCTTTTTGTAATAATGTTAAATATATTTTCAGCTGTAAAAAATGTGAACGGCAAACATTTCAATAAGTTTATTGTGTTTGATGAAGCTCATAAGTATATGGATAATAAAGATTTAACAGGAAATATTGTAACTGCAATTAGAGAAATGAGGCACAAAGGGGTAAGTATAATGATTGCAAGTCAAGATCCTCCTAGTCTACCAAATGAAATTATTGAGTTGAGCTCGATAGTATTACTTCATAAGTTTAACAGTCCTCAGTGGTTAAAACACATACAGAAGTCAATTACTCAATTAGCAACTTTAACCCCTGCAGATATGAGTGCTTTAACCCCTGGAGAAGGTTTCTTATGGGCGACTAAAGCAACAGAAAAAAGTATTTCCGGAAAGCCGGTAAAAATTTTGACAAGACCGAGAGTAACTAAACACGGAGGTGGTACAATTCAAGCTACAGGAAATAAATGAATCCAACATTAATTACATATAAAGGCAAAAGAAAAGAAAACCAAGATGTTCTTGTATCGGAACAAATTGGTTTAAACACTCAGTTATATGCAGTGGTTGACGGTATGGGTGGTTATGAAAATGGGGCCTTGGCAGCAAAAATTGTAGCTGAGAATATAACAGCATTTTTATCTACCATTAAAAAAATCTCAAAAACTGATATTCAAAAAGGAATTAACAAGGCAAATCTTGCTTTAAAGCAGGCGCAAGAAAGTTCTCAAACAAAAATGGGTGCTACTATTGGTGGTATAATTATAGAAGACAATACAGCATTGTGTTTTTGGGTAGGTGATGTGAAAATATTTCATTATCATAATAATAAACTTTGTTATGAAAGTTCAGAGCATACTTTGTTAAAAGAAATTTTAAGCAATGGTTCAATTAATAATTCAGAACAATTAAATAAATATCAACACATTGTTACAAGATCAGTTCAAGGGGATACAGATAGATCTCAAATTTCATTTACTGAATTAAGTGAAATCAGTAAAAATGACTTAATCCTCGTTTGCTCAGATGGTGTTCACAATATTATTGATGGAAGGACAATAGAATTCATATTAAACTCTTCAAATAATCTTGATAACGCTATTGAAATAATAACGAACCGTTTAAAATTAGAATCAATTGATAATTCATCTTTAATTTTAATCAAAAAATAACGAAATATTACTTGTTCATAGTTATAAAAAAATGGACTGATATTAACAATTTTTAGAGAGTATTTTTTAAAATCATTAAATTTGATATATCCTAAATAAAGAAGTATTTACGATAGTCAAATCTGAAGAATTAATTGAAGAAAAGTCAGTTAATATAGGAATTTTTACAAAAAATGAAATAAAATGAAATACGACATTATTGGAGATATTCACGGACATTCAGATGAATTAGAAAAGTTACTTCAAAAATTAGGATATCAATTATCAGAAGGAATTTATTCCCATTCAGAAGATAGAAAAGTTATATTTTTAGGTGATTATATAGATCGTGGTCCTAAAATAAGAGAAACGCTGCATATCGTAAAAAACATGTGTGATAGTGGTAATGCGGAAGCCATAATGGGAAATCACGAATTTAATGCTGTTTGTTTTGACACTAAAGACACAGAAAATGGTGGTTTCTATAGAAAGCATTCATTTGTTGAAATTCATCAACATTATAATACCTTGAAACAATTTAAAGACTTTACTAATGAGTGGAAGATTTTTTTAAATTGGTTTAGAGAATTACCTTTATTCATAGAAAAAGAAAATTTTAGAGTTGTTCATGCTTGCTGGGATGATAAACATATCAATTGGATTAAGCAAAACTATATTGGCAAATTAACCAATGATTTTATGGCCTTAGCAGTTGACAAGGGAACCAATGAATATGTTGTTATTGAAGAAACTTTAAAAGGAAAAGAAGTTACGGTACCAACCGAAGGTCATTTTCATGACAAAGATGGTACCTTAAGGAAAAGGAGTAGAATTAAATGGTGGAAACCAGAAAATGGAAGAATACTAAATAAAGATGTGATGTTTTGTTCTCCAGGTTTTGGGAATAAGGAATTTACTGTTGAAAATATTTATATATACAATTCTGAGGTTCCTGTATTTTTTGGTCATTATTGGTTAGTTGAGGAACCGATAATAGAAATGGATCAAAAGGCCATTTGCTTAGATTATAGTGTCGCGAAGGAAGGTAAACTAGTTGGTTATAGATCTGAGTATCTTAATGAGCTCTCCAAAAATAAAGGTTTTGTATATTAATTATCGCCATATCCGATAAATCGTTATATTTAATAGCCAAAACATTTTTTTCATGTGCTACGATATCAAAACAAATTTAGAAGCGCAATTAAGCCGTGCCAATCGGAAAGGAGATTTGCATGCCATTTCTGAAATAAAGGAAAAACTGGTTCCTTTAACTGATTTGCCCATTTACCACACTACAGGTTTCAACCATCCAAAATTGTTAATTTATACGGACAGGTCTCCTTGGATTCCTGAAGTTTCAACTTGGGGCTTGGTTCCTCACTGGGTAAAGGACAAAGAACAGCTAAAGGGATTATGGGATAAAACGTTAAATGCAAGAGGAGAAACCATTTTTGAAAAACCCTCATTCCGGGAATCAGCCAAACACAACCGTTGTATCATCTATGTCAACGGATTTTATGAACACCACCACAAGGATGGAAAAACCTTTCCGTTCTATATCCATCAAAAAAACGACAAACCATTACCATTAGCCGGACTTTGGAGCGAATGGACAGATTCAGCAACCGGAGAGGTACTAAACACTTTTTCCATTGTGACCACCAAAGGAAATAACATGCTGGCCAAGATTCATAACAATCCAAAATTAGAAGGGCCACGTATGCCGGTAATATTGCCGCAGGAATTAGAGAACAAATGGCTCAACCCAATTGAAGACGAATTAGATATCAAATCAATTCAGGAATTAATTAGAGAATATCCAGATGAAGAAATGGACGCTTACACAGTCAGAAGATTAAGAGGAAAAGAATATATTGGGAATGTTGCTGCAGTTTCCGAACCTTATGAATACGAAGAACTTAAAATTTAAAATAGCAGCACACAAATTAAGGTTTTCAATCCTCAAATTGTACCATTTCTTTTAGAAGTAAATCAGGAGAAATATTCCCGGTTAATTCATTAAGTTTTGTATTTTCATTTAAAATCAAAATATCATATTTATGATAGGCTTGCATATCTTTATTGGCTTCTTTGGCTTTGTGCAAACCAAATAGCACACCTTCCAAATGAACA
>JAGXIE010000012.1 GCA_024635765.1 Flavobacteriaceae bacterium
AGCACCAAAAATAACGAACACAAAACATTGAGAATATTGATGTCCGATATATAAAAGTAGGTCATCTGAATCACTTCCGAAAAGAAAATGAAAATGGATCCCAATAATAAATTCATAGATTTTTGCGTGTTTTTAGACATATAGTTAATCATTGCAACCGTCAATAGCAACATAATAATTGCGTTGTAAAAAAACTCTAATGAAAATTGGTGATTCGAAAGCCTTTTTTCTGTGGTGCCAGAAAGAATTACAACACAAAAAATATCTAGTACAATCAAAATCAATAAATGAATCCAGAATTTTTTAAAGACTTCCTTAATATTCATATCTATTAAAATCCGGAATATCAAAAAGACATATGAAATAATATAAAGACTATTAGCGAAATAATAAAAATAATCAGTAGAAGTAGTATAATCAATTTCTACAAAATAGGATACGAATCCGATTACTTCTGCCAAAGAAAAGCAGATCAGAAAAAGAAAGAAAAATAACTGCTTTGATTTTATCCCTATATAATATAGTAGAGTCAATAACAATACTAATGTAACTCGTGCACCTGCCGCTTCAAATTCTCGGTTCATTATCTGAAGTCCCAAAAAAATGAAGCAAACGGTAATTAAGGCTCCTTTAAGAATTCGTTCTAAATGCATAATTTTATTTATCTATATATGAGACAAATATAATTAATTTTTACAATTAAACGTATATTATTGCATTTTATCGATGAAATAATATATTTTGTACGAAATTTACCCTAAAATATCTTTAAAATCAAATTCACTTATTATTGGAATGCCCAACTGTTCGGCTTTATTCTTCTTACTTGGCCCCATATTACTTCCAGCGATGACGTAATTTGTCTTTGATGATATGGAACTTGACACTTTTCCTCCATTGTCTTCTATCAGTTTCTTTAATTCATCACGCGATAACGATTCAAAAACACCAGAAACAACATATACTTCTCCCTTAAGTTTATTTGTTTGGGTGGCTAAAATGTCAGCTGAAATTTCCAGTTGCACTCCAAAAAGTTTCAGTCGCTGTATTATTTTTTGATTTTCTTCAGTAGCGAAGAATTCAACAACACTCTCTGCAATTCTAATTCCGATTTCATCCACTGTGACAAGATCAATAACTGTTGCCTTTGCAAGATTCTCAATACTTTTATAATGTTTTGCGAGCTTTTTAGCGACTGTTTCCCCTACATAGCGAATTCCCAGTGCGAATAAAACACGTTCGAAAGAAATCTGTTTAGAAGCTTCAATTCCCGAGATCAAATTTTCGGCACTTTTTTCCGCCATACGCTCCAAAGGAATAATTTGTTCTTTGGTCAACTCATACAAATCAGAATAGTTGGTAATTAATCCGGCCTTTACCAAAAGTGCAACAGTTTCGCCTCCAAGACCTTCAATATCCATTGCTTTGCGCGAAATAAAATGCTGAATACGACCAATGATCTGTGGTTGACATCCGTTGTAATTTGGGCAATAATGTTGTGCCTCTCCTTCTCTTCTGACCAATTTGGTATGACATTCCGGGCATTGAGTGATGTATTGAGTTGGTTTAGAATCGGCTGGTCGTTTGCTTAAATCAACAGCAATAATTTTTGGAATAATTTCGCCTCCTTTTTCCACAAAAACCTCATCACCTTCTCTAATATCCAATTTTTCAATTTGATCGGCATTATGCAAGGAGGCTCGCTTTACAGTCGTTCCAGCCAATTCAACAGGTTCTAAATTGGCAACTGGTGTAATGGCTCCTGTACGACCAACTTGATATGTAATTTCATTCAAGCGTGTTGAAACTTGTTCCGCCTTAAACTTATAAGCCATTGCCCAACGAGGCGATTTTGCAGTGTATCCTAATTCTTCCTGTTGATTTAAATCATTTACTTTAATGACTACGCCATCCGTTTCATAAGGCAAATCATGTCGATGAACATTCCAATAGTCGATAAATAACAATACATCATCAATCGAATTTAACAATTTTGCCGCTGCTGGAACCTTAAAACCCCATTTTCTAGCTTTTTCAAGGCCTTCGAAGTGTGTAGAAACGGGTAAATTATTCCCAGTCAAATTATACAAAAAACATTCTAAAGGACGCTTTGCTACTTCAGAGCTGTCCTGCAGTTTTAAACTTCCAGATGCCGTATTTCGTGGATTTCGATAAGGCTCCTCTCCTATTTCGATGCGATCTTCATTCATCTTAATAAAACCCTCAAAAGGCAGAACAATTTCACCGCGAATATCAAATTTAGGCGGAAAGTCTCCTTGAAGTTGCAATGGTACAGAGCGAATGGTTTTTACATTTGTAGTCACATCGTCACCTTGTATGCCATCGCCTCTCGTAACGGCTTTTGTCAGATTTCCATTCACATAGGTTAAACTTATGGACGCACCATCATATTTCAACTCACATACATAATCAACATTTCCATCAACCATTTTTTTGATTCTTGTTTCCCAATCGAACAAATCTTCTTTCGAATAAGAGTTGTCTAGGGAATACATTCGATGTTCATGCCGGACTGTTTCAAAATTTTTAGTCACTTGCCCTCCTACACGCTGGCTCGGTGAATTTGCATCATAAAATTCTGGATATTGGGTTTCCAAGTCCACAAGTTGTTTCAATAGGAGGTCAAATTGATAATCACTGATTGCAGGTTGGTCCAATACATAATAATTGTAATTATGTTGACGTAATTCGTTCCGTAAAGTTTCTATTTGCTCTTGAATATCCATTAAAAATCGTACTGGAAAGTTATTCTTTTACCTTATATTTAAAGCATCTAATATACTAAAATGCCATTCAAGAAAAGAGCTTACCTTTTTGTTTTTATCACTTTTTTATCAAGTACCTTGATGGCTCAAATGGAGGTTGTTACACCCGAAATTCTCCCAGCACCATCGAGTATTATAAAAAGTAAAGGGAATTTCGTCTTAAATAGTTCTACAGGAATAATCTATGATGATGAATTTGAGGTGTCTGCTAATTTCTTGAAAAATTATATTGAAAATGGAAGCGCGATCCAGCTTCAAAAGAATAATTCTATTCAGTTTTTAAAGGATGAAAATATCTTGAGTCCTGAAGGCTACAAACTTGAAATCAGTCCAAAACACATTAAAATATCAGCAAATTCTGATCAAGGCGCTTTTTATGCTGTTCAAACTTTGAGGCAACTTCTTCCTGAAACTTTTGAAAACTCCACTTTTAAAGATAAAAGTATTCTTATTCAATGTTTGACTATAATAGACGAACCACAATTTACCTATAGAGGAATGCATCTGGATGTGGCACGCCATTTTTTCTCGATTGAATTTATCAAAAAATACATCGATGCTCTTGCCATGTTGAAAATGAATACCTTTCATTGGCATCTAACGGACGACCAAGGTTGGCGTATTGAGATCAAGAAATATCCAAAACTTCAAAACATTGCAGCATTTAGAAAGGAAACACTTATTGGACATTACAATTCTGACCCTCAAAAGTATGACGGAAAACCATATGGTGACTTTTATACACAGGAGCAAATCAAAGACCTAGTTGCTTATGCAAAAACAAGGCATGTTACCATTATTCCAGAAATTGAGATGCCAGGACATGCTCAAGCAGCCATTTCTGCCTATCCAAAATTGGGTTGTTCTGGAGATCAAATCGACGTTGCAACAAAATGGGGAGTTTTTGAGGATATTTTTTGTCCAAAAGAATCAACGTTTGAGTTTTTAGAAAATGTTTTGGACGAAGTTTTGTTATTGTTCCCATCTAAATATATTCACATTGGTGGAGATGAAGCACCAAAGACAAAATGGAAAAATTGTACCCAATGTCAAGAGCTGATTAAGAAGGAAGGTTTACAGGATGAGCATGAACTCCAGAATTATTTTATAACTAGAATTGAGAAATACCTTAACAATAAAGGGAGACAAATAATTGGTTGGGATGAAATTCTGGAAGGAGGCCTAGCTCCAAACGCCACTGTCATGTCTTGGCGTGGCACCCAAGGTGCTGTGGAAGCAGCAAAAAAGAACCACCAAGTTATTATGACACCTACCTCTCATTCCTATTTTGATTATTACCAATCTGATAACGATTCTGAACCTTTGGCTATTGGAGGATTCCTACCCTTGGAAAAAGTCTATGGATTCAATCCGATTCCAAAAGAATTGACAGAAGAGAAATCAAATTATATACTAGGTGCACAAGGAAATCTCTGGACTGAATACATTGCTGATGAACAACAAGTGGAATACATGGCATTTCCTCGCATGATCGCCATGAGTGAGGTTGTTTGGTCCAAACCCAATAATAAAAATTATGCGAATTTTGTATTGAGACTGGAACACTTTCATAAACGGTTGGAAGCTTTAGATATCAATTATGCCAATCATCTATATGAAGTAGAGGGCAATCTAAAACCTGAAGGATATGAACTGACCACCTTGACTAAAAATAAAACCATTAAATTTACCACGGATGGTTCTGAGCCAAATTTGAACTCAAAAATATATTCAAAACCAATTACAATCATACAGAACACGATTCTGAAAGCTGCTGTTTTTAATTCTGAAAGAAAATTAGGCGCCACTTTTGAACAAAGTATTAATTATCATAAGGCTTTTGGCAAAAAAGTCACATTAAATATTGAACCCAATAAAGCCTATTATGGAAGTGGAGCACAAGGCCTGGTCAATGGGATTTCAGGAAGTGATAGTCGATATGGTGATAAAGAATGGTTAGGATTTTGGGGAGATGATTTAGAAATTACAATTGATTTGGGCGAGGAAAAAGCCATCCAATGGATAAAGACTCGTTTTTATAACGCGACCGGACAATGGATTTATGCACCAAGTAAAGTGGAAGTGACCTTTGATGATGGACGAACATTTCCAATTTTGGAAGAGCCAAATCCAAATAAATCTATAAAAAATGTCAGGATTTGGACAAATATAAAATCTCGATTTCTGAAATTCCATATAAAAAACTACGGAATAATTCCAGATGGTCAACAAGGTGCTGGTCAAAAAGCTTGGACCTTTATTGACGAAATTAGTATCAAATAAGTATGCAACTCGAAATCTGTGCTTCAAATTACCATTCTGCCGTCAACGCACAAAAAGCTGGGGCACATCGTATAGAATTGTGCAGTGAATTAGCTTTGGGTGGTATCACACCTTCTTATGGACTCATAAAACAGGTCATGGAAGCAATAAAAATACCAGTATTTGTTCTCATTCGCCCTCGTAGTGGAAATTTTAACTATACAAACGATGAATTTGACATCATGAAGCGCGATATTCAACTCTGTAAGGACTTGGGTTGTGCAGGAATTGTTTCCGGCATTTTAAAGGTGGATAATTTCATTGATAAGAAACGAACAGGAGAACTTATAGAATTCACAAGACCTTTAGAATTCACATTCCACAGGGCATTTGATTGGACACCAAATCCTTATGAGGCAATGGAACAACTCATAGCGTTAAATGTGAATAGAATTTTGACTTCAGGACAAGAATCATCAGCAGAAAAAGGTATTTTTGTACTCCAACAATTGAAAAAACTGGCAAATGGACGAATTAACATTCTTCCGGGTGGCGGAATCAATATAGAGAACGTATTGATTTTCAAAGGTGGTGGTTTTGAAGAAATTCATTGTTCAGCAACGGTTGTAAAATACGCTATTGCGTCTCCTAAAGTGCCAATGAACAACCCAAAGTTTTTTGCAGAAACCATAAAAAGTTATTCTGATGTTGCCTTGATACAATCCATTTTAAATCTAATCAATGATAAAGCATAGTTTTATTTTCCTCTTTTTAATAAGCCTCTGTTATAGTTGCGAAACTCAATACAACACACCTAGAACTGCATTCATTGATTCAGATTGGTCGTTCAAAAGTTTAGCTGATAATACTTGGCGGGAGGCATCTGTTCCTGGAAATGTTTATTCCGATTTGTTAAGGAATGATTTGATTGCTGATCCATTCGTAGCAGAAAATGAACTTAAAGTACAATGGGTTTCTGAAAATGATTGGGAATATAAAACCACTTTCAAAATTGATGATAGTACATTTCAAAAAAAACATATTGAACTCAATTTTGATGGATTAGATACTTTTGCTTCGGTTTTTTTAAATGATAGCCTTATTCTTCAAACAAATAATGCTTTTAGGAATTATCAAGTGGATGTAAAGTCATTTATAAAAAAAGAGAACAAATTACACGTGGTTTTTAATAGCACTCACTATTTTGAAGAGGAAGGCAAAAACAAGCTGAATTATAAACTCCCAGAAGGTGACCGAATTTTTATAAGGAAGCCACAGTTTCAATATGGTTGGGATTGGGCACCAAAATTGAACACTTCAGGAATTTGGAAGCCCATAACTATTACATCGTGGAACGATTTAAAAATCAATGATCTGTTCATAAAGCAAAATTCAATTGAAGAATCGTTCGCCAAATTAACCGCTCAAGTAGAATTTTCTACATCTCTAAATGATGAGTTGACCTTTGAAGTTATGGTCAATGACGATATTGTTAGTAAGACAAAAGTTCAGGTGGATTCACTGCAAACCACTTATGAAATTCCGTTTGAAATTGAAAACCCAAAACGTTGGTGGCCACATAATTTGGGTGAACCCTACCTCTACAATATTTCAATACGAATAAAAAAAGGATGGAGCATTCTCGATTATAAAAGTTTGTCAAAAGGTCTGCGAACCATAGAACTCATTACTGAAAAAGATTCCATCGGTGAATCGTTTTATTTAAAAGTGAATGACATTCCCGTATATATCAAAGGATCCAACTATGTGCCCCAAAACAGTCTTCAAATTGAGGTGACCGATAATGATTATCACAAATTGCTTGATGACGTAGTGGATGCAAATATGAACATGCTCCGTGTTTGGGGAGGTGGCATCTATGAAAATGATATTTTTTATGATTTATGTGATGAAAAAGGCATTTTAGTCTGGCAAGATTTTATGTTTGCATGCGCCATGTATCCTGGTGACAAAGAATTTTTAGAAAACGTCAAACAAGAAGCCATCGATAATGTGAAACGCCTACGAAACCATTCATCGATAGCCTTGTGGTGTGGTAACAATGAAGGTTCTGAAGGCTGGGAGAACTGGCATTGGAAAGATGGAAAATCAAAAGCTCAACAAGCGGAAATTTGGAATAATTACATTAAATTATTCAATAATATCCTTCCAAATACTATTAGAGAATTAACTGATAATTCTTCCTATTGGGAAACTTCTCCAAAATTCGGCCGTGGGAATGAAAATTATAATACAGAAGGTGACACTCATGATTGGTTTGTGTGGCATGATTCTTATCCGTTTGAACATTTTGAACAAAAAGTACCACGATTCATGAGTGAATTTGGTTTTCAGTCATTTCCAACTTATGAAACCATCAGATATGCTTCTGAAAATGATTCGAATTCGATAGATTCAGTTGCATTTTCAACTCATCAAAAACATGTGAGAGGTGCAGAATTGATCAATGAATATATGAAAAGGGATTTTCCAGTACCAACAAAATTTGAAGATTATGTTTACATGAGTCAACTACTTCAAGCCTATGGGATTACAAAAGGCATTGAAGCCCATCGTCGTGCCAAACCTTATAATATGGGAAGTATGTATTGGCAATTGAATGATAGTTGGCCAGCAGTTTCTTGGTCAAGCATTGACTTTTTGGGCAATTGGAAGGCACTGCATTATGAAGCAAAAAAGGCCTTCAAAAACGTGATCACATCATCTATTATTGAAAATGACACTCTCAAAACTTTCGTCATCAACGATGAAATGGAATTGCAAAAAGGTGATTTATCTATTAGGATTCTTGATTTTATAGGTACTGAACTCTGGTCCTTGAGTGATACGATTTCAGTAAGCGCTTTAAGTAGTGAATTAAAACATGAATTGAATTTAAAAAACTTAAAACTAAACAAGAATGCCGTTGTAATTGAAACAATTTTCAATACTGATATTTCCTATTTTTACCTCGTGAGACCAAAGGATCTACAATTGCCGATTTCAGATATTGAACAAACGATCACCAGAACAGATAGCGGATTTACCATAGAACTTTTTAGCCAAACCCTACAGAAAGATGTGTTTTTGTTTAATGCTTCTAAAGGTCATTTCAGCGATAACTTCTTTGACTTAATGCCGAATGAACGAAAAATAATTGAATATAAAACGAGATCTGGAGATTTAGAAGATTTAAATATCAAGACTTTGAATCAATTTATCAAATTAAAAAAAGAAACACCTCCTCCGAAAGTTGTTAATCGCGAGCCAGAATCGCTTTAATCATTCTATCGTTTCCAAATATATCTTTTTTCAATTCTATATCTTGGAAATTGACACCCTTCATCAATTCGATCATCTCTTGACCTAGATACTGATTGATTTCAAAATAAATCTGACCATCTTCTTTGAGATATTTGGATGCAAATTCAGTTATGGATTCATAAAATATTAAAGGATTTTCATCTTCTACAAATAAAGCAGAATGAGGTTCATTTTGCAACACATTGTTGGTCATTTCAGCCTTTTCTAGATGTCGCACATATGGAGGATTTGAAACAATGATATCAAATTTGAGTTCATCAAATCGTGAAATCCATTGAGTTCGATTCAGGATATCTCCTTTTGTAAAAAGAACATTTGTCTCATTCAACTTTGCGTTTTCGTTGGCGATTTCAAGAGCTCTTAAGGAAATATCCATGGCAAATACATGAGAATTGGGTAAATTTTTAGCGAGAGAAATAGCTATGCACCCAGACCCTGTTCCAATATCTAGGATTTTGATTCGTTTTTTTTTGGATGTTTTCTGATCGGAAATTATCCAATTGACCAGTTCTTCAGTTTCCGGTCGTGGAATTAGTGTGTGTTCATTCACTTTAAAAGGCAATCCTAAAAACTCTGTTTTACCTAGAACATACTGTATAGGTTGTTCCCTTTTCAATTTGGATAAAGCCTCAAACAAAGATGTTACTTCTTCTTTAGAAATAAAAAACTCTGGCTGCTGCGATAGCGCTAAACGCCTCATTCCAAAATGTTCATCTGTTAAGAGATAAAAAAAACTATCGACTTCTTCCTTACCATAGATCACGTCTAATTCTAAATGAAACTTGTTTTGAACTTCCTTTAACCTCATAACGCCTTCGTCATTAGCACTTCGCAGGAAAAATGACCTGTATTTCCGAGAGCTCGATCAATATGTACAAAACCGATAGATTCATAAATGTGTATGGCTGCTTTTAAGGCTGGAATAGTTTCCAAATAACAGGTTTTGAACCCAAACTCTTTTGCTTTTTCCAAACATTTCAAGAGAATTTCCTTTCCTAATCCCTTACCACGAATTTCTGGTGAGAAATACATTTTTTGCAATTCACATACGTCATGCTCAAAATCACCAAGTGGCTTGATACCTGCACCACCAAATATTTTTCCTTCTTTTTCAATAACAAAATAAATACTCTTTTCACCTTGATAAGATTCGTACATCATCCCCGTTTCGACATCGGCATATGCAGTTCCGACCGTTGGCAATCCAAATTCATGAAAAACAGACTTAATAACCGTTTCCATTGATGCGTTGTCCCTTTGTTGAATCTGCCTAATTGTAAATGTATTGTTGCTCACTTTAAAATCTTATTTTTGTGGCTGTGAAGATACATGAAAAATACATAAAAAGATGTATTGAAATAGCCAAAAACGGCTTGGGAACAACAGCCCCGAACCCAATGGTAGGCTGCGTCATCGTGCATAATGAGCTAATTATTGGAGAAGGCTACACAAGCCCTTATGGTGGAAATCACGCAGAAATTAATGCCTTGAATTCCGTTGTGAATAAATCTCTTTTAATGGAATCAATTTTATACGTCACATTAGAGCCTTGCTCCCATTACGGAAAAACACCTCCTTGTGCTAATGCCATCTTAGAGAATAAAATCCCTAAAGTTGTGGTGGGCACAACTGATACCCATAGTAAAGTCGCTGGTAATGGGATTAAAAAATTAAGAAGTTCTGGTTGCGAGGTAATTGTTGGTGTGTTGGAAAATGAATGCAAAGAACACCATAAACGTTTTTTCACGTATCACAATAAACAACGACCATATATCATTTTAAAATGGGCCGAAACAGCTGATGGATTTATAGCACCCAAAACAAGGAGCGATGCTAAACCAGTTTGGATTACCAACGAAATCTCTAGGCAAATAGTACATAAATGGCGTTCAGAAGAACAGGCAATTTTAGTGGGAACGAGCACCATTACCGAGGATAATCCCAGATTAACGGTTCGTAACTGGAAGGGGAGAAATCCTGTAAGAGTGGTGATGGATAAGCAAATGAAATTATTAAAAAAGTATTATATTTTTGATGAAACTGCTGAAACGATTGTCATTAGTTCTATGGATAAAGTGGTGGATGCAAAACATGAAGCGCGAGGCTGGAATCAAAGTTTGGAAAGTCCAAAAATAAATGCTGTTTATTCTGATAAGTGGAAATTCAATTTTATTGATTGGTCTGCAAACCACAGAATCGCTGACCAAATAGGAAAGGTGCTTTATGAAAGACATATCAATTCAGTAATTATAGAAGGTGGAAGACAAACCCTTCAAACTTTTATAGATGAAAATCTTTGGGATGAAGCACGTGTGTTTAATGGCAATTCGATCTTTAATGATGGTGTCAAGGCTCCAAAATTCATTGGAAAATTGATTTCGGTAGAAAAAATTCTAGATGACACTTTAAAAATTTTCTTAAATGATTAAAAATATTATTTTTGATTTCGGTGATGTATTCATCAATTTGGATAAAGAAGGTGCCATGAAAAATGCACTCGATCTTTTTGGAATAGACTCTTTTTCGGAAGAAATAACCGCTTTTAATAGTTTTTACGAACAAGGCCTAATTTCGACTGATGAATTTCTCGAATTCTATCTCAAAAACTTTCCCAATTTATCACGAGAGCAAATTTTGGATGCTTGGCAATCCATTTTAAAGGATTTTCCAACCCATCGGTTGGAATTCATTCAAAAATTAGCGTCCGATAAAAAATACAAGCTAATTTTATTGAGTAATACCAACGAGCTTCATATTAATTGGGTTAAGGAAAATGTTCCATTTTATGAAGATTTCAAGAATTCTTTTGATGCATTTTATCTTTCACACGAAATAAATTTACGAAAACCTAATGTTGATATTTATCAATTCGTTCTCAATACGCATGATTTAAAAGCTGAAGAAACTTTATTTATTGACGATACTGAAGAAAACACTTTGGCCGCATCAAATTTAGGAATTCATACTTGGAACATTGATCCCTTTAAGGATGACATCGCCCAACTGTTCAAATTAAAATCAATACCGTTTTGATTTATATTTTATTTAGCATACTCTCTTCAACTTTCATTTTTATAGTTTTCAAATTATTGGACACATTTAAAATTGATGCATCAAAAGCTATTGTCATTAATTATATTTCAGCCTGCCTTTTTGGAATCTTCACAACTACAAAACCTGTGAATATCAATCAAATTGTCATTGAGAAATGGTTTTATGGCGCCATTGCCCTTGGCATTCTCTTTATTGCCATTTTTAATGTCATGGCCATGACAGCTCAAAAAAACGGATTGTCTGTGGCATCGGTAGCGACCAAAATGTCAGTAGTGATTCCTGTAGTTTTTGGGGTTTTGCTTTATAAGGAAGCTCTCAACCTCACTTTGGTTTTAGGAATAGTTCTCGCATTGTTATCAGTTTATTTAACATCTTCAAAATCCAACACGGTTAGTAACCTTAAACGCAATTTAACACTTCCATTATTTCTTTTTATCGGCTCTGGAATCATCGATACTACTATCAAGTTCTTTCAAACGAATTATATGGCAAACGATGGCATTTCTATTTTTTCCGCTACCATATTTTGCTTTGCAGCAATCGTTGGAATCATTCAACTGATCATCAAAAAGAATATTAAATATGACTTTAAAACTATTATCGGTGGAGTTATTCTGGGCTTGGTTAATTTTGGATCCCTTTATTTTATTATAAAATCACTACAATTGGAAGGATGGTCTAGCTCAACGGTTTTCACCCTAAATAACGTAGGAGTTGTAATGATCTCTACCTTAGTTGGTAAATTTCTATTTAAAGAACATTTATTGCCAAAAAATTGGATTGGAATTGCAACTGCCATAGTATCTATTATTATTATAACTTTTGCCATATGATTGAAAAGGATTCCTATAAAACTATTACCAAATCCTCAGCAGAAGTTTTATTTAAGGATAAAAACAGCAAATTTTATGCTTATGCATTTCCTGTTTCAACAGAAGAAAAAGTAAAAGTCACAATTGAAACTTTAAAAAAGCAGCATCATTCGGCTCGTCACTTTTGCTATGCGTATCAATTTGGAAAGCAAGACAAAGACATCACATTTCGTGCAAATGATGATGGAGAACCCAATAACAGTGCTGGAATGCCCATTTATGGACAAATACAATCATTTGGCGTGACTAATATCCTAATTGTTGTTGTTCGGTATTTTGGAGGTACAAAACTTGGAGTTAGTGGATTAATTAACGCTTATAAAACCGCTGCTCAAATGGCATTGGAGTCTTCCAAAGTTATTGTTAGGACCATTAATCTAAATTACCTCATCACTTTTGATTATAAAAACATGAACAAGGTGATGCGCATCATAAAGGAAAAGAATTTAAAAATCATAAATCAGACATTGGAAGTTAAATGTCAAATCGAAATTTCTGTCAGAATGAAAAATGCCGATACCGTTTTTGAGATTTTTAATAGTTTTCATCAAATTAACATCCGAGTTTTAAACGATTAATTTTGCAGTTTGTCTAAAAGATATTGCGGACATCTGGTAGGTCGATTCCTATTAATATCCATAAAAACTAAAGATGTATTACCAGTCGCCAAAAGTTCGTTTTGTTCATTTAGTATTTCGTAATCAAATTCGATAGTCGCTGTTGGAATTTTAACCAATTGTGTTTTTACTTTAATCAAGTCGTCATAACGAGCTGACTTTTTGTATTTTATACTCAAAGAGATCACTGGAAGCATAATTCCATTTTCCTCCATTTGTTTATAAGACACTCCAAATTTTCGCAACCATTCCACCCTTCCAATCTCAAAATACTGTGCATAATTCCCATGATAGACCACACCCATTTGATCGGTTTCTCCATATCGAACTCTAAATTCAATTTCATCGTATTTTAGTGATTCTATCATCTTTTCTTAATTTTTTTTTGTAATTTCCACAAGATTTAAACATGAGGAAAAATTTCTTAATATTCAATACTAATTCATTTTTTTATTAAGAATTTTGTTCACATATTTGTCGAACTAAAATATTCAAGAGAAACTCAATTTTCTCTTTTTTTTGCTAATTAACTATCAACGAAAAAAAGTTACCTTAAGAATGAATTTAACTGCACAAACAGTTTGGGATAACTGCCTGACTTTTATAAAGGACAATATACAACCTCAAGCATACAAAACCTGGTTTGAACCAATTGGAGCAGTAAAACTCACAGATAACGCGTTAAGCATTCAAGTACCAAGCAAATTTTTCTACGAATGGCTTGAAGAACATTATGTAAAGATATTGAAAGTTGCCTTAACCAAAGAACTTGGAGAATCTGCAAAGCTAGTCTATGTAATCAAAATGGAAAACAGTTATGGCAATAAGCAACCATTTACTGAAAAGATACCTAGTTCAAATAGAGGTGCTGTAAAATCTCAAGATGTAGATATTCCGTTGCAGAATAAAAACCCTGAACTCAAAAATCCTTTTGTGATTCCGGGCATTCGAAATGTGAAGATTGAATCTCAATTGAATCCTAATTATAATTTTGAAAATTTTCTAGAAGGCGACTCTAATCGCTTGGCAAGAAACGCTGGTTTAGCAGTTGCCAATAAACCTGGAGGCACTTCATTCAACCCTTTATTAATATTTGGAGGAGTTGGTCTTGGAAAAACTCATTTGGCGCATGCCATCGGTGTAGACATAAAAGACAAGTATCCAGAGAAAACAGTTCTTTATATTTCAGCTGAAAAATTTACACAACAGTATATAGATTCGGTCAAAAAGAATAATAGAAATGATTTTATCCATTTTTATCAAATTATCGATGTGCTGATTATCGATGACGTTCAGTTCCTATCAGGCAAATCTGGTACACAGGATGTATTCTTCCATATTTTCAACCATTTGCATCAGAACGGAAAACAGGTTATTTTAACCAGTGACAAGGCTCCCGTTGACATGCAGGATATTGAGCAACGCTTGCTTTCGAGATTTAAATGGGGACTTTCGGCAGAATTGCAAACACCAGATTTTGAAACCCGTGTTTCGATTTTGAAAAACAAACTCTATCGCGACGGTGTTGAAATGGACGATGATATTATTGAATACGTTGCTAAACATATCAAAACAAATGTCAGGGAATTAGAAGGCGCCATCATTTCTCTAATCGCACAATCCTCTTTTAATAAGAAGGAGATTACAGTCAGTCTGGCAAAAGAGATTGTAGAGAAGTTTGTTAAAAACACTAAACGTGAGGTATCAATTGATTATATACAAAAAGTAGTATCAGATTACTTCCAAATGGATGTGAGCACGCTTCAATCAAAAACTAGAAAACGACATATAGTACAGGCAAGACAATTGGCCATGTTTTTTGCAAAAAAATTCACGAAAGCTTCTTTGGCAAGTATCGGTTCGCAAATTGGAAAGCGTGATCATGCCACTGTATTGCATGCTTGCAAAACAGTGGACAATCTTTCTTCTACTGATAAGCAGTTTAGGAAATACGTAGAGGATCTTTCAAAGAAACTGTCTCTTTAATTTCAGCATTATGACACGAATACTTTTTGTATGCTTAGGGAACATTTGTCGTTCACCTTTGGCTCACGGTATTTTGGAGTCAAAACTAGATTCTGACCAATTTTATGTAGATTCTGCTGGAACCGGAAATTACCATATTGGTTCTCCACCTGATGATCGCTCTATAGAAGTTGCAAGGTGCAACGGTATCAACATTTCCAACCAGAAATGTCGACAATTTGAAGTTTCAGACTTTGATCATTTCGATTTTATTTATGTGATGGATAAGTCAAATTTTAGTGACATAGTAAAATTGGCTAGAAATCCTCATGATATTGAAAAAGTGCAATATATTCTGGACTCTGAAAGGCAAAATCTAAAAGAAGTCACTGACCCATACCATGGAGATCATAAGGACTTTGAGAATGTTTTTAACATATTAGACAAGGCCTGTGAATCAATTTCTGCAACGCTTCAAAGTTTTAAATAGGAAAATTCTCTCCCTCTTTTTATCCTTTTTTTTGTAAATTACACTCAACAACCGCCTAAATATTGATAAAATGAAATATTTAATATCAGTTGCTTTGGGCCTTATGTGCTCTTTTTTTTACGCACAAGAAATAGATATTGAAGTTTTTGCAACTGGATTAAATAACCCTGTAAGTATCAAATATGCCGGTGATTCAAGACTTTTTGTTGTTGACCGAGATGGTTTGATACAAATAGTAAATTCAAATGGTTCAAAAAATAGCACACCATTTTTAAATATTAATTCCATTGTTATTGATGGTGGAGGCGAACGTGGACTGTTGGGTTTGGCATTTCATCCAAATTATAACTCAAACGGATATTTCTATGTTAACTATATCAATAATAGTGGTGATACAGTAATATCAAGATTCACAAGAAGCAGTACTGATCCCGACCTTACCGATCAAAATTCCGAATTACAACTTTTGAGTTATGCGCAGCCTTTTGCCAATCATAACGGAGGTGACATGGAATTTGGGCCAGATGGTTATTTGTACATCGCGTCAGGAGATGGTGGTTCAGCAGGAGATCCGGGCAATAGAGCACAATCATTAACAACTTTATTAGGTAAATTACTCCGAATAGATGTTGATGGCAATAGCAATGGAAATTATGGAATACCTGCTGATAATCCTTATGCGGGAAGTACAAGCGCAATGGAAGAAATATGGGCCTACGGTTTAAGAAATCCCTGGAGGTTTTCATTTGATCGTTCTACTGGAGATCTTTGGATTGCAGATGTTGGACAAAATGCCATAGAGGAAATCAATATGGTTGCTTCAACTGTTGGTGGCGTTAACTATGGTTGGAGATGCTATGAAGGTAACTCTCCGTTCAATCTTTCAGGTTGTCCTACAAGCGATGCCTTCACTTTTCCAATAGCACAATATACTCATACTGGGAGTGGAGCATTTAAATGCTCAATTACTGGTGGCTATCGTTATAGGGGAACGGCTCAACCATCCCTTTTGGGATTGTATTTCTTTGCTGACTTCTGCAGTGATGAAATTGGAATTCTAGAGCAATCTGGTGCCAATTGGAACATGACATTTACCCCTGCATTTACTGGAAATGGCTGGACTACCTTTGGTGAAGACATAAATGGTGAACTTTATATTGCTGGAATTGATTCAGATACTGTTTATAAAATTATTGATTCTAATTTGAGTGTAGATGAAAATGCTGCGTTTGAAGTAAAATTATTTCCTAATCCTGCCCAAAGCCAGATAACTTTGGATCTTATTGATTCTACAATAATCGTTCAATCAATAAACATTTACAGCGTTCAAGGAAAATTAATGATTTCTAATTCGGATATTAGTAGTCAATTAATCACTCTTTCTACAAAAGGACTGACAAGTGGAGTATATTTTGTAGAAATAATAAATAACGAAGGATTTAGAGTTATTAAAAAGCTAATAAAACATTAATGGAACACCAACCTGGAAAACTATATTTAATCCCTACTGGTTTAGGTGACAATCCTCCATTAGAGATTTTACCTATTTCAATTAAAAAAGTCATAGAGTCGATAGACAATTATATTGTTGAAAATGAGAAAACGGCAAGACGGTTTATCAAATCAATCGACCAAAAAAAATCACAACCTAGTTTAAAATTCCATATTTTAAATAAATATACCCAAGATGAAGAGCTTGCTCATTATCTTGATGCATGCAAGGAAGGTAAATCTATGGGATTACTTTCAGAAGCTGGTTGTCCTGCTATTGCAGATCCAGGAGCTGATATTGTTAGACTGGCCCATCAAAATCACATTCAAGTAATACCATTAGTTGGCCCTTCGAGCATTATACTGGCCTTAATGGGATCAGGGATGAATGGTCAGAGTTTTACTTTCAACGGGTATTTACCAATCGAGAAAAATGAGCGTAAAATGGAGTTAAAACGTTTGGAAAAATTATCGTTTGACCTTAACCAGTCTCAATTATTTATCGAAACGCCCTATAGAAATAATAAAATGCTTGAAGATTTGTGCAGTATCTTACAACCGCAAACAAGGGTTTGTGTAGCTTGTGACTTAACACTTTCAACTGAATACATTAGAACAATGACGGTCAAAGACTGGAAGTTCGTGAAGGTTGATCTACACAAACGCCCAGCCATTTTTATTATTCACAAAGATTAATCAAAGGGTAATCTTGGCCCGTCGATCTGGGATAATTGAAGATGTATCGTAACCTGAAAATTTCTTCATGTAAGATTTTATGGAAGTGCCAAAAGCATCAGAAAAAGTGTCGTTCCCATAACTTCTTAAGAACTTTTTAACGCTCCCAGGTCCAGCAAGATGTGCAGCAGCTAAAATTCCTGACTCAGTAATTTTAATGCCACTAACCGTTTTTCCTTCGAAACGGGTAATATCTTTACGTAAAACCCATTTGTTACGTTGAGCATTCGCTAAAAATGCTTTTTCCTGAAGTTCTGGGTTATATAAAAACTGATCAGCATTGTAAATACCAATTAACTTTAACGTCTCTAGACCAAATTGGTATTTGCCTAGATAACCAAAATCATTTACAATTCTATAGTTACCTCTAGACTCCTTAAACCCGACGGCTTCCTTAAAACCTAGATAAGATTTACCTAATTGTGGTGAAAAAGGGGTTTGTATATTATTTTGAATTCCGTGACTACTTTCAGATAACATTGCGATATCCTTGTGAACTGTATAGTTAAGTTCTAATCCTGCCGTAGAATAATTAGTCATATCTACAGTTTTTTCCGGAAACAATGCGAAAATAACAACAGTTAAAATTGCAAGAGGGATTGCAAAATAATTAGTTAATTTTTTTATCATAACTCCTAATTTTATAGAACATAACAAACGTGTTTTTTGTTCTAAATTTTCAGCATGCAAAGATATAAATATTATTTACTTGCTGACAATTAGACTGTTAATGTATGTTAAAAGTAGATGAAGTGCGCCTTCAGACCATTTTTACCGTCCAACTGCAGAGCGGGAAATGGAACCTTAATTACGTTCAAAACGTCAAATACTGATTTCAAAACATGGGAATTTGTTTTTATTTTTGTCAAATCTACATCTAAACTTAAATAGTATTGACGCCGAGATTCAGGAATTATAATGATGTTATTAACAGATTCACTTTTTCCTTTGAGCATTCCTTCTCCACCATATCCAAAAGCAACGTTCAGCCATTTTGGGATCGTGCTTTCCTTAAAAAAAGAATGCACATTGACGCTCAACCAATAGGTTTGTCCATTGTAATCTTTTAATAATTCTTCAAGAAAACCATTTCCTAATTTATCAGGACGCTGTTGAGCAAAATCTGTTTGATGAAAAGAATATTTTAAAGTGATACGCTGTTCCTTCCATAGTAATTCTTGACCAACATACAACCCAGTTCCTGAAGCGTTGGCTATCATATCTCCCCAAGAGAAACCCCATTCTTCGCTAAAACCGTCAAAAACTTCAACCGCTGTTAAAAAAGCAAATCCCAAGGTGGAACCGTAAATTAATTGATTTTTTTCACTTTCTCCACTCCATTCCAGCATGTTCGCCCCTATCCTACCTATTTGGTATGATGAAAACATATGGCCTAGCTTATCCATTTGAAGCCATTCGTCGTTATCATTTATGGTATGAAAATTTGATTGTGGATAATCCTTATACCATAATTGGTTCAAGCCAATTAAGGAAATAGTTGCCAAGGACGCTTCGGTAATATAAACGGCATTACGTCTTGGAATGTTTAATGTATCACTTGATTTTAAAAAGGAATCGATTTTAGATTGAGAAAAAGCAGACAACGAAAGTAAAGAGACACATAGGATATGTTTTATTGAGCGTTTCAAAATTATCGATTAACACCTTGCTGATTTATCCATCTTACATACTCTTGACGGTTGACGTTGTGTTGCGATAAAGTTTTGGCAAATTTATGATACCCAAAATTGTTCACGTCAGCTACGAAATAGAAGTAGTCGTGTTTTTCTGGATTCAAGACTGCGTCAATTGAAGAAATATCTGGCATAGCAATTAAGCCAGGAGGCAAACCAGAAAATTTGTAAGTATTGTAAGGTGAATCGATCACTAAATCTTTGTAAAGCACGCGTTTGATCACTTGTTCAAAATCGTTTGTATTTTTCTTTATAGCATAAATAACCGTTGGATCTGCTTGAAGTGGCATCCCTACGTTCAATCTATTCAAATAAACACCTGCCACTCGAGGACGTTCATCGGCTTTTGCTGTTTCCTTTTGAACTATGGACGCCAACACCATAACTTGATTAGGTGAGAGATTCACAGCTTGCGCTTTATTCACTCTTGCTTCTGTCCAAAAGCGTTTATACTCTTTCAGCATACGATCTCTAAACTCTTCGGCAGAGGTATTCCAAAAGAATTCATAACTATTGGGGATATACATGCCCAAAGCGGTTGAGCTCGTGAAATTATTTTGGCTCAAAAATTCAGGGTCTGTCATAACGTTGACGAGCGATAAACTATCAGCTTCAATTTGAGAGGAAATTCGACCAGCAAGACTTTCCAGCGTTTCTTGATTATTAAAGGATAATTGCAATGGCAAATTATTGCTGCGTATGGAATTAATAATATCGTTGTTGTTCATTCCTTTTTTGATACGATATCGACCAGCTTTGATATTACTAATATATTTTTTTTGTTTTGCGAGCATATCGAAGCTTTCAATGTCTTTCAACAACGGTTCTAGCTGCTCTCTCACATCAACATAAGTAGCATTAGTTGGAATGTATATATAAGCCTCTTCGTTATTGAATGCGGTATTAGAGTTAAACATAATCGTGTAGATATTGAAGGCAATAATTCCAGCAATTACTAATCCAATAAGCACAATGGCGATAAGAATTTTTTTTATATACATTTAATGATTGATAAGTTGAAATAAATATTCGTTTTGATAGCTACCATTAATAGCATTCCAGTCTTTTTTGAGACCAATTTTTTCAAACCCTTGGTTAGAGAACAATGAAATACTAGCTTTATTGTCTTCTGCTATATTGCAATACAATTGGTGCAAATTTAAATGTTGAAAGCTATATGTAATTAATAATTTCAGGGCTTCCTTTCCTACGCCTTTGTTGCGATCTGAAGATTGTTTAACTAAAATACCAACTCCTGCACGACTATTTTTAAAATCGAAATCGAACAAATCAATCATACCGAGCGCTTCATTTTCATAATTGGAAATAACCAATCGTAACTGTTTGACCTCAAAAATATCCTTATGGGAATTTTCTAAATATTGCTTTAATATATAACGAGAAAAAGGTGTTTGTGTATTGCTAACTTGCCAAAAGATCTCATCATTCTCTATTGTATGGATAAACTCAAGGTCCTCTGGCTCCAAAGCTCGTAAATAGATATGTTCTCCTTTAAGCGTAATCATATCATGCCTTTAAAAACTTGAGCTGCAGGACCAATCAACCATATATTTTTATATCCTTGACCTTTCTTCTCAAATGTGACCTGCAATTTCCCGCCTTGGGTTTGAAGTGTCACGCTATTCTTTTCAGTTTCACCTATATAATTCATTGCTAATGCAACTGCCGTTACACCAGTACCACAAGACAGTGTTTCATCCTCAACACCTCGTTCATAGGTGCGCACAAGAAAAGTATCCTCGCTCAATTTTTTTACAAAATTTACATTGCACCCTTCTTTAAAATAAGGTGCTCCGTAGCGAATACGGCTTCCTTCAGCTTTAATATCGAGAATTTCTAAATCAAATTCGATCTGAACATGATGTGGAGAACCAGTATTCAAAAACTGATAATTTTCGTGGTTTTCAATAGTTTTGACATCCTGCATTTGAAGTTTTACCAACTCATTTTCTATTATCGAATGATGGATACCATCAATAGCCTCAAAAGTCGCTTTATTTTTGATGATCCCTAAAAAGTTAGCAAACGCAGTGATACAGCGTCCTCCATTGCCACACATACTACTTTCATTGCCATCGGCATTATAATAAACCATCTTGAAATCAGCTTTGTCATGGTTCTCCAATAATATTAAACCATCTGCACCGATGCCAAATCGTCGGTCACATAAATGAGCTATGAGTTTGGTATTGTTTTTGTTCAATACCTCCTGACGATTATCAATCATCACAAAATCATTGCCTGCTCCTTGATATTTATAAAATTCAATATTCATACGTAATGGCAAATATAAGAATAATCAATTGCTTTTTTCAGGTTGTTAAATGAGCGTTAAAGTAGACGTTAAAAATCGTTAAACCTGAATTGTCAATTCAATAAATAATTAATTTTAATCGTTAAGTATAAACATAATTATCAAAAATAAAATTCATATGAAAAAGATTTTAACCTTACTATTCGTTTCAGTTTTGGGTGGAATCATGACCCTTTCTGCCTACAAACTTTTTATAGAAAAAGATGCTAAATTTTTTGTTTCAAACGCTGATTCAAAACCGTCGTTTATAACCACAAATAGCACATCATCTAATCTGCTTTATAATAACGCAAATGCTCCGGATTTTACGATAGCAGCTGAAAACGCAGTACATGCTGTGGTTCACGTTAAAAATACAACGGTAAACCAAGGCGGTCCAGTAACCTTGCAGGATTTGTTTTATGGCAGAAGTCAACCTAGAACACAAATTGGTACAGGAAGTGGTGTTATTATTTCACCAGATGGATATATCATTACGAATAATCATGTTATAAAAAGTGCCCGTGACATTTCAATTACGCTAAATAATAATAAAATCTATTCGGCCAAACTAATAGGGACTGATGAAAAAACAGATATTGCTCTTCTAAAAATAGATGCAGATGAGGATCTACCATATACTACTTTTGGAGATTCTGACCAAGCCAAAGTTGGTGAATGGGTCTTGGCGGTGGGAAACCCCTTTAACCTGACTTCTACGGTAACAGCAGGAATTATCAGTGCCAAGTCTAGAGATTTATCAGGCGTCAATGCACAGTCATTCATTCAAACGGATGCCGCGGTAAACCCCGGAAATTCTGGAGGAGCACTAGTGAATATCAATGGTGATTTAATAGGAATCAATACAGCTATCACAAGTCAAACTGGATCATATATTGGTTATTCGTTTGCAGTACCTAGTAATATTGCTCGCAAAGTTGTTGAGGATATTATGGAATTCGGAGATGTCCAAACCGGAATTTTAGGTGTTAACATACTTAATAAAAATTCGGAATATGCCGTTGAAAACGGTCTGAATGAAATAAATGGTGTTTATGTCAGTGATATTGAAGAAAATTCAGGTGCAGCTAAAGCTGGCATTCAAAATGGTGATATCATCAAAAAAGTTGACAACATCAAAATATCAAAATTTTCTGATTTGAGTGGTTATCTGAACACAAAACGACCTAATGATGTGGTTAATGTAACTATCAAACGTAATGGAAAAGAAAGAACCATTCCTGTAACCTTGTCAAAAAGCGAAATTATGACTGTGGAATATCTCGATATGCAACTCAAGAATATTCCAAAACAGGCCAAAGAAAAATACAATATCGATAATGGCGTGTTGGTCGTAAAGAATGAAAATTATGCACTTTATAAAAATGCAGGAATTAATCAAGGATATGTAATTACCGAAATAAATGGAGAGACAGTCAATTCTGTAGATGATATAATCAAATTGCAACAAAAATTTGGTGACAAAATCACCAAAATAAGTGTCATCAATACAAAAGGACAAAAAGAAAGTTTTATCTTCAGATAAAATCAATCAAAAATAATTAGTTAAGCCCTATGAGACTAAAAATCTTGAAGGGTTTTTTATTTTCAAAAAACCTTACGAAAACGTTTGAATTATAGTATTTTTGCAAAAAATTTAAAAACAACACATTAAACCTAAACAACTATGAGTTTGAACGGAACTTATGAAAATGAATTGGCTTTTCAAGCCGATCGAAGACGCGCTACAGTTGAATTTATCAAGATTGTAAGTGATCTTTGGTATGACAAATCAATTGAGCTGGTCATATTTAGAAACCAACTAATTGATAAAAACGTCAGCGAAATTCTCAACTTACACGAATATGCAGGCGCATTTGTGGGTAAACCAATTTCGATTTTCGATTCAGTAGAAATTGCACAAGCCATTAAGCAATTGGATATTCCACCGGCCAAATTAGACATAGGCAAATTAACTTACGAATACCATCTAGAAGATCAAAAATATGGTAATGCGATGGCCTTCGTGTCGGACAAACTCAAAGGTGCCAGTAAGTATGAAAGCATCAAACCTAAAGATGTCATATTATATGGATTTGGTAGAATAGGACGTTTAGTTGCAAGGGAATTAATGACCAAGACAGGAAAAGGAAGCCAGATGCGATTAAGAGCAATCGTTACCCGTGGCAAAATTGACCAATCAGCATTGGACAAAAGAGCCTCGCTATTGCGAAATGATTCTGTACATGGAGATTTTTCGGGAACCGTTATAACAGATTTAAAGAATAGTGCTTTAATAATTAATGGAACTACTGTCAATATCATTTCAGCAAATAATCCGGAGGATATTGATTATACTAAATATGGTATTAAAGATGCGCTAGTAATTGATAACACCGGAGTTTTTAGAGATAAAGAAGCTTTAACGAGACATCTGTCTTCAAAAGGTGTTGATAAGGTATTGTTAACAGCTCCAGGAAAAGGCGTACCAAACATAGTTCACGGTGTAAATCATTTAGAATATGACCCAGACAAAGTGCATGTTTTTTCTGCCGCTTCTTGCACAACCAATGCCATTACGCCTGTTTTGAAAGCTGTTGAAGATACATTAGGTGTAAAACATGGTCATATAGAAACAATTCATGCTTATACCAACGATCAAAATTTGGTCGATAATTATCATGATAAATATCGCCGCGGAAGAGCTGCCGGATTGAATATGGTCATTACCGAAACTGGAGCAGGCAGTGCAGTCACCAAGGCACTACCTTCCATGTATGGAAAATTGACTTCAAACGCAATTAGAGTTCCTGTTCCAAATGGTTCACTCGCCATCCTGAATTTAGAGTTGGAGAAAGAAACAACACTCGAAGGTATCAATGGTATTTTGAAAAAATACGCTCTTGAAGGTCATTTAGTGGAGCAAATTAAATATGAGATGAGCGACGAATTAGTTTCAAGTGATATCGTCGGCGTCTCTGCTCCTGCAATTTATGATAGCAAAGCTACAATTGTAAGAGCCGATGGAAAAAATGCAATCCTTTACATTTGGTATGATAATGAATATGGTTACAGTCATCAAGTTATCAGATTAGCAAAATATATTTCAAAAGTAAGACGTTATACTTACTATTAAAAGAAGTTAAAATCAAAAAAAAATTAAAATCTTGCTCTCCCTGAGCAGGATTTTTTTTTTTGAAATCAAAGCAACCTTTTTGACTTTATTGCATCTACTAGTTAACGTCAATAAAGTGTTCACTAACTAATCAAATTAGAGTCTATGAAAAAAGTCAAATTATTAGTGCTGCTCATAACAGCTGCGGCATTACAAAGTTGTTGGTGGACCAACCAAGCCGATGATATAGCCATCAGTCAACCGCAGCCATCGGATTATAGCCCAGTGATTGTTGCACGTTTGGATTTAGAGACTTCCACTGAATTTGAAAGTCCTCAACCAATTATTAATTCTGGAAAAATATATGTGATAGATGAATTTCTATTTGTCAACGAAAAGAATTTAGGTTTTCATGTGTTTGATAATAGCAATCCCGAAAGTCCTGTTAATATTGGGTTTCTAAAAGTTTTAGGATCATCGGACCTTGCAATTAAGGATGATGTTATCTATATAAATAATGCTGTGGACTTAATAGCCATCCAACCGAATTTTTCAACAGCAACCATTGAAATTACAAAGCGAATTCCGAATACGTTTCCGCAAATGTTTTCTCCTGACGGATTTCAATTTTACAATTTACAGGAAGATGAAATCATTGTTAATTGGACTTTAAACGATTAAAATCATGAAAAAATACATACTAGTACTTATTCTCATTTCCGTATTATTCAGTTGCAGTTCAGATAGTTCAAATTCAAATAGCGCGTTTAGTGAGGCGGGACAAGGTGGATCATTAGCGAGATTTGTGTTAAAAGACAATTATCTTTACACTGTCGACATTTATGGATTGAATGTTTTTAATGTATCCAATCCTACCTTACCAGTTCAAGTAAACAATGTTCCGATCAGTTTCAATATTGAAACCATCTTTAATTTGAAGGATAAGCTATACATTGGTTCACAAAACGGAATGTATATATATGACATCTCCACTCCCGAAAACCCAACTTACGTTTCGGACGTAAGACACTTTACGGCCTGTGACCCAGTTGTTGCAAACCTAACGCACGCTTTCGTGACTTTGCATGCTGACATTGGCTGTGGCACAACAATTAATGTTCTTGAGACATATGATATTACTGATATCACTAACCCTGTTCTAGTTTCTACAAGAAATTTAACAAAACCAATTGGGATGGGACTTTACCAGAATTATTTGGTCGTGTGTGATGATGAAGTGAAAATATTTGATATCTCCAATCCTGAAAATTCGGTTTTAGTTCATGCAATTAATAAAAATGCCTTCGATGTCATTATTTATGACAACTTAATGGTGCTGATTGGTGAAACAGGACTGTATCAATTTCTTTTAGATGATGAGAATATTCAGAACATATCAGAATTAAGCACAATAGACATCTAAAATATAATGTTCTTCGTATATAAAATAGCCTTACATATGTGAGGCTATTTATTTAAATTGAAACAAATAATAATTTTAATTCTTATCTTGTTCAAAATTAACCACGTCTAAAAAAAAATTAAATGCATTCTATTAAAACTTTAACTGTTACCTTATTTTTTTTGTTGTTCATTTTCAACGTTAGCGCCCAGGATTCTTCTAGTGAAACAGACAATGACAAGCTTTCATTGACTGAAGGAACCATTGACAATCAGTTTGAATACGTCATACAAAAATCTTATAGTTACCAAGAGTTCAAAAATGTAAAAAAATCTTGGCTGTATGAGTTAAAAGCGCATACACTTGATTCATTAAAAGCTGTACAAAATGATTTGAGTAATACTCAAAAATCAGTTGATAGTTTGGTTCAGGAGATTGCTGTGCTTAAAACCAACTTGTCCAATACAAAAACTCAATTGGAACAAACGAAGAAAGAAAAAGATAATATGTCCTTATTTGGTATGCAAATGAGCAAGTCTAATTATAGTCTAATTATGTGGAGTATCATTGGAGTATTGTTTGTGTTATTACTTTTGTTTATCTATAAATTTAGAAATAGTAATGCCGTTACGACACAGTCTAAAAAGGCATTGTCAGATATTGAAGAAGAATTTGAGGAACACCGACGAACGGCACTCGAACGTGAACAAATCGTTAGGCGCCAACTTCAAGACGAACTTAACAAGCAAAAAAAGACAAAATAATAAATCAAAAATCTGCAAACAACTAGCAGATTTTTTTTTCGCATCTTTGCAATTCATAACAGTTAACAATGCGAATTGATATCATCACAGTATTACCAGAACTTTTAAAAAGCCCTTTTGAAGCATCCATTTTAAAGCGAGCAATTGAAGCCAATCTAGTTAGTGTTCATTTTCATAATTTGAGGGATTATGCTTCTGACAGATATAAATCAGTTGATGACACACAATTTGGCGGTGGCGCAGGAATGGTCATGATGGTCGAACCCATTGATAAATGCATCTCGCAATTGCAAGCAGAGCGCAATTATGACGAAATCATCTATATGACTCCAGATGGTGAAACATTAAAACAAAGCATTGCCAATCAGCTTTCATTAAAGGAAAATATCATCATTCTATGTGGACATTATAAAGGTGTGGATCAACGAGTTCGCGATATGTTCGTCACTCGTGAAATCTCTATTGGTGATTATGTTCTTTCCGGTGGAGAACTCGGAGCTGCCGTACTTTGTGATGCTATTATAAGATTGATTCCTGGTGTATTAGGTAATGAGACCTCTGCTCTTACGGATTCGTTTCAAGATAATTTATTGGCTCCACCTATTTACACAAAACCGAGAGAATACAAAGGCTTAAAAGTTCCTGAAGTCTTATTCAGCGGCAACTTTCCAAAAATTGAAAAATGGCGTGAAGAACAGGCCTATCAAAGAACAAAAGACCGAAGGCCTGATTTACTTGATGATTAAGAGTACATTTCAAGATTACAGTAGGAGTGTTATAACTAAATTCGAAATAGAATTAACCAAAAGTATTATAAATCAATAAGATAGACCAAAAAAAAATTTATAATTAATAATTGTTAATTACCAATTAATGATTATTTTTGCATCCTATTTCAGATTAACCTCTGGCGATGTACGCGAATGTTGGTTTGAATCAATCTTAAAATATAAAAGAAATGAATTCTTTAGTAAAATTTGTACAAGACGAATTTGTAGAAAAAAAAGAGATTCCAGATTTTAGCGCTGGTGATACGATCACAGTGTATTATGAAATCCGTGAAGGTGAAAAAAAACGTACACAGTTCTTTAAAGGTGTTGTTTTGCAACGTAAAGGAACTGGAAGTTCTGAAACATTCACCATTCGTAAAATGTCAGGAACCATTGGAGTGGAACGTATATTTCCAGTCAATTTACCAGCTCTTCAAAAAATTGAAGTGAACAAAAAAGGTAAAGTTAGACGTTCAAGAATTTACTATTTCAGAGGTCTCACTGGTAAAAAAGCAAGAATTAAAGAGAAGAGAAATTAATCTAGACTCATTTAAATATAAGAAAGCCTTGAGATTCAAGGCTTTCTTGATTTATTAACTTTTGTTAATAAACTATGTTTACAAGATGTTGAAAACTAAACAGTTGTAATTGTTGGTTTTTTTGAAAAACTTTTGTAATTTAGTAAAACGAATTAGCAACAACCCTCGGGTTGGTTTCAGCATCGAAAATTGAATTAGTGCTAATCCGTATGAAGTAACGTTCTTTATAAAATTGTCTTTTGAGGTTTTTGTAGTGTCACGTGTATGCGTGAAGAACTAAAAAATCATGATATCTTAAAAAGTACCGCATGTTTAGGCAGGCCGTAACTAGTAAGGTTGAAAGTTTCCAAAGATGACTGCTGCGAAAGCAAATATCAAAGTAGGAAACAATGTTTTTAGACGTTGTAAGTTGTGAAAGCGAAGTGCAAAAGAGGAGACATCAAGAAAGATAATTAACTGAAACACAGTAATAACAGATCAATTCATTTTGAAAGTTATGAACCGTTTCATTGAAATAGTGAAATTTGAATTGAAAAAGACGATTCAGAACGCAAGTTCTAATCGGCTGATGTAACAGCAATGTTGCATAGATCACAAAGTAACTGTTTCAAAAAAGCCATGTCAGAGTAGTCTAACTACAGTGATATGGCTTTTGTGTTTTACATATGTTTGGTTTTTAGTTGTAATAAGGTGTATTTAAGGTCGTCATTGTAGAATTGACCATGTCACCTTTTATGACCGTTAACCGTAAACGATATGTTTCATAATACTCTGGGATGTCCAATAATAAATCAGGATCATCACCAACTTCATTTATTGTGAGGTAATTTCCGTGGGAATCACATTTCACCAATGCCCATTCAAGTTTTAAATCATCATCATTTTTTATTCACTGCCAACCATTTTCTGGATCATACCGCATTGCGTAATAAAAAACTTTCTTTTCAGAATCCAACAATACCAATGTTTTTAAAATTCTAACCGATGGTTCTGCTAATGTAACTTTAAATCTCAAAAGCTCTTTGCCTAATTGAAAATATGCCAATTTATTTCTCCCCTTTCGATCAATCAAACGATCAAAAATCAATTTATCAATTTGATGCTGGTCTCTCCAATTTGTAATGAAAAATGATTGGTCTGAACCCAATAAGTTTAACTTGCCCATCATTTTTAGGGATACATCTGCACAAACATATGATATTTTTAAAGATTCAAATGATTTTAGAATTATCATAGGGTCGTCTGAATCAGTTGTAATGATCAACCAAATGGCATCTATACCATTAATTGTCCCCATCAGTTTTTTCGCTCTAACTGGTGAATCATCATTATAAACTATGATTAAAATTGCGATTATTGGTAAGATTTGTTTGATTACGGAACAATATAATCAAATAATTAATAAAATTTTTACGTTTCGAAGTATGATTTTAGGCAATTGAAACAGTAATCTATATTAGTTCGTCGTGCTCTATATTGGATATTTTAAAATTTGAATTTTGTATATTTGTATTCTTTTGAATTAATAAATTCCTAAATTAAATTTTAACGCAGTTTTATGGCTAACACATCCACTATTTTCTATACTAAAACGGACGAGGCACCTGCCTTGGCAACCCAATCCTTATTACCAATAATCAAATCTTTCACGGCTTCTTCAAATATCAATGTTGAAACAAAAGACATCTCACTTGCAGGTCGTATCATTGCAAATTTTCCTGAATTTTTGAATGACTCCAAAAAGCTATCAAATGTATTAAACGAATTGGGAGAATTGGCGACAAAACCAGAAGCCAATATCATCAAATTACCAAATATAAGTGCCTCACTACCTCAATTAATTGAGGCCATTACAGAGTTGCAGGCTAAAGGTTACATTTTGCCAAACTATCCTGACAATCCAAAAAACGACGAAGAAAAAAGTATTAAATCTCGATATGATAAATTAAAAGGTAGTGCCGTTAACCCTGTTCTTCGCGAAGGAAATTCTGATAGACGTGCACCAAAAGCCGTGAAAAATTATGCTAAAAAACATCCCCATTCTATGGGTAAATGGTCTCCTGATTCTAAAACTCATGTTTCCACGATGGCGCATGGCGACTTTTTCCATACTGAAAAATCAGTGACATTAACAAATGCTACAGATGTCAAGATTGAGCATGTGAATAGTAAAGGTGAGAGTACAATTCTTAAAGAAAGTACCTCATTATTAGCTGGAGAAATTATAGATGCTTCGGTGATGAAGAAGAAGGCCTTGTTAACATTTTTAAACGAACAAATCAAAGATGCGAAAGATAACGGTGTTCTTTTTTCTCTTCATATGAAAGCTACCATGATGAAAGTCTCCGATCCGATCATTTTTGGGTATGCTGTTAAAGCATTTTTTAAGAACGTATTCGATAAACATCAAGAAGCTCTTGAATCCATTTCTGTAAATGTGAAGAATGGTTTTGCTAATTTGGTTGAAAAACTTAAAGACCTTCCTGAAGATAAACGAAAAGAAATTGAATCTGATATCGAATCGGCTTTTAAAAACGGACCAAGTTTGGCAATGGTAAATTCAGACAAAGGCATTACCAATCTTCATGTCCCAAGTGATGTGATCATAGATGCCTCAATGCCAGCCATGATTAGAACGTCGGGTCAAATGTGGAATTCAGAAGGTGAACAACAGGATACCAAAGCAGTAATTCCTGATAGCAGCTATGCGGGAATTTATGAAACCACAATTGATTTTTGCAAAAAACATGGTGCGTTTGACCCAACAACTATGGGCACTGTTCCTAATGTTGGATTAATGGCGCAAAAAGCCGAAGAATATGGTTCTCATGATAAAACTTTTGAAATAGCTTCTCAAGGTGTCGTTCGAGTGGTTGATTCCGCCGGTACTGTTTTATTACAGCATACCGTCGATTCTGGGGATATATGGAGAATGTGCCAGACAAAAGATGCACCTGTTCAAGATTGGGTGAAGTTGGCCGTTTCAAGAGCAACCGCAACTCAATCACCTACTGTTTTTTGGCTGGATAAAAAAAGAGCCCATGATTCCGAATTAATTAAAAAAGTCAATGAATATCTTAAGGATTATGATACTCATGGTTTGGACATCCGAATTTTGTCTCCAGTTGAAGCAACACAATTTACATTAGAGCGTGTTAAAGATGGTAAAGACACTATTTCGGTTACAGGAAATGTTTTGCGTGATTATCTAACAGATTTATTCCCTATTTTAGAATTAGGGACCAGTGCAAAAATGTTATCAATCGTTCCATTGATGAATGGCGGTGGATTATTTGAAACTGGAGCAGGCGGATCTGCACCAAAACACGTGGAACAGTTTGTAGAAGAAAATCATTTAAGATGGGATTCATTAGGTGAATTTTTAGCTTTGGCCGTTTCACTAGAACATTTAGCAAAATCTAATAAAAATCCTAAAGCACAAATTTTAGCAGACACATTAGACGATGCTACCGAAAAATTATTGGGAACAGGCAAATCGCCTTCAAGAAAAGTGAATGAGTTAGACAATAGAGGAAGTCATTTCTATTTGGCACTCTACTGGTCGGAAGCATTGGCAAATCAAAATCTAGATGCAGAATTGAAAGCGGAATTCAAAAATGTGTTTGAAGTTTTAAAGTCAAATGAAGATAGAATTGTTGATGAACTCAATGAAGTTCAAGGAAAACCAGTTGATATAGGTGGCTACTATGAACCAAATGAAACTAAAGTAAAAAATGCTATGAGACCAAGTAATACGTTTAATTCCATCATTAATAATATGGTTGAAAGTAAATAAGTTTGAACAAATATTTGTTTAAAATATTCTTGATATTATTAAACAAAATTAATAAAAGCTCCTTATATTTATGGAGCTTTTTATTTACCCAAAAATTGTTAATGAATTATTTCATCAAAGGATTACTGATTATTGTTTTTTTTCTGCCATTTTTAACTATAGCTCAAGAAAAATATACCATAAGTGGCACCGTCACAGATCAACATAGCAACGAAACATTAATAGGTGTCAACATTATCTTTCCTGAAATACAATCTGGGACAACCACTAATGAATATGGTTTTTATTCCATAACCCTTCCGAAAGGTGATTATAAGCTTCACGTTAGCTATCTTGGATTTACAAGTATTTCAGAAAATATTTCACTCGACGAAAACAAAATTATTAATTTTAAATTATCTGAATCTTCAGAGAGTTTAGATGAAGTGGTCATCACCGAAAATGTTGAAAGACTCAATATCAAAAAACCACAAATGAGTGTAAATACCCTAACAATTAATACAATTAAACAAATTCCGGTGGTACTCGGGGAAGTAGACGTAATTAAGGCTCTTACACTGTTGCCTGGCGTCACGAACGCTGGTGAAGGTTCATCAGGTTTTAATGTTCGCGGAGGTGCGGTAGATCAAAACCTAATTTTACTTGATGAGGCCACTATCTTTAATTCATCACATTTGTTTGGTTTGTTTTCTGTATTCAATCCAGATGCAATTAAAGACTTAAAATTATATAAAGGAGGGATTCCCGCTAAATATGGTGGCAGAGTCTCTTCCGTTTTGGATATTTATCAGAAGGAAGGCAACAGTAACCAATTTCATATGAATGGAGGTGTTGGTTTAGTGTCGAGTAGATTATTGGCGGAAGGACCTATAGAAAAAGAAAAAGGATCTTTTTTGTTTGGGGGACGAAGTAGTTATGCCCATTTATTTTTACCACTTTTTGATATTGATAACATAGCCTACTTCTACGATTTAAATACGAAGTTGAGTTATAAACTCAATGATACTAACAATATTTACCTTTCTGGTTATTTTGGAAGGGATGTATTTTCTATATCCGATAGTTTCGAAAATACTTATGGCAATACCGTGGTAAATTTTCGATGGAATCATCTGTTTTC
>JAGXIE010000103.1 GCA_024635765.1 Flavobacteriaceae bacterium
TATTGACCAGGCCACATTGCCTTTTATTTTGGAATGTGTTTCATTAATTTCGACAATTTTAAAAACTTTTGGATTCTTTAGTAAAACTGTTTCCAACATTGTTGCTCTTGAATATTGAAGCTGGAAAGGGGACTTAAAGAATGCATCCTCGTCGAGGAGAGTTTTCATTAATTCAATATCTTCTTCATTCCAAGCTGTGTGAAAATTTGCAACTAAATTATATGTTAACGATTGCTTACTCTGGGAATATGTATATGAAGAAATTCCAGTAAATAATATCAGTAAATATAGTTTATAATATCTCATTTTATTTGAATTACACCGGTTTTGGCTATGAGTAGTTGCGTGAATTACCACTTAACTCTACAAGTAAACACCACGCTGAAAACTCCGCAGGAATTTTCAGAGTAGGCGAGAACAAGCAATTACTTATAGCCATTGTTGTGCGTTCGTGCTACTGTTCCCACGAAGCAGAACTGTTTAAAGTCCACATGAAAATTTACAGTAGCGATAAGAAACTGTCCCTATAAATCTACTTGCATTGACATTGTAATAGGTTCCAATACTGTATGCCTATCCTTCGCTTCTTGAGTTTTTGGATCATTCAAGATAGCTCCAAGTTTTTCCATATCTGTTACTTCCATAACAATAATCACTGATTTGGGATCATCTTGATCCTGAAACGTTTTAAAGCTTGAAACGGCAGAAGCAAAAAGTTTCACCCTCTCTTCATGACCTTTCAGCCATGTATTAATGTCCGTTACTTTGTGTCGTACTACAATTGTTTTGTCCATTTGTACTGTATTTATTTTTTATACTTACTCTAATCGGTTTTCAGCATCCCCGTTTTCATTTTTGTCAAAGTAAATTACTTGCCGTATAGTTTCAAGTTAGCACTATTGCCTAAGCATTACGCACAACGTAGGGATATATACACCGGTGTATATACCTGCATTATATTTATTTATTGTATGGTATATACCCACCCAATATACGAGATAAATACACCAAAACATAAATACACAGGCAAGTAACTCAAAATTTGCCACAATTCCTATACGTAGAACTCCGTAATTTCCAGCAAACTTCATTGCGAATTCCGCAAAACCGCATCTGCAGCGGTATGTCCTTCATTTCTGATAAAAATTAATGCGTCCATATCCTTATCAGACAGAGGCTTTAAAGCGCTGAACAAACAAGTCCAGCCGATTTTCCATGATTTGATAATTTCCTCTTTTGACGTGCAGGTAGCTTCGAATTCTTGATCTCGTTCTCTCCAGGATTTTTCACCATCTTCGGTCAAAAAATTGGTCCAACGATTTAACATGCTGCCTGCCATGTGCTTTACGATGATGGAGATGCTGTTGGAATCTTCATTGTGTCGAACATTCATTTCTTCAAAAGTCAGTTGTTCAAGGGCCTTGTTTCCAACTACTTTATAATAGTTGAACTGCTTTATAATGCCAGATATGTATGTGCTTTCCATGACATAAATTTAAGGAATAAAATTATAATAGCATCATAAGTCAATTCTTAAATAATAACAAAAGAACCAAAAATTAAAAATCCAAAATCCAATAGAATGCACTATTGGATTTTGGAAATTAAGATTAAAATTGTTTTAGCTTTTTTCTGGAATGAATAAAAGCGCATCTCCATTAATGCAGTGACGGAGACCTGTGGTTTTTTTAGGTCCATCATTAAATACATGACCTAAATGTCCTCCACACGTGGCACAATGTTCTTCATCACGTGGATATCCGATTTTGTTATCCTTGCCATAAGCTACGTTGCCTTTGATTTCTCTATCAAAACTTGGCCAGCCTGTGCCAGAATCAAATTTGTGTTCACTTTTAAACAAAGGAGTTTTGCAGCCAGCACAAACGTAGGTGCCGTGCTTATAATTTTTATTCAATGGACTTGAGAAAGGGGACTCTGTTCCTTCTTTCCGAAGTACATAGTATTGGTCCGCTGTAAGTTGTGCTTTCCATTCAGCTTCCGTTTTAGTGACTTCAAATTTGTTCTTTTCTTTGGTTTCCTGTTTTTCCATCTCTTTCTTTTGTGCTGAAGAGTTGCAGTTGAAGAGTAGCCCAGTAATTAATAAAAATAAGATTTTTTTCATATTCAATGTTTTTTAATGCTAGTTGTTTTTTTGTCGATGCTTGGATGAAAATCTTACTTAAATAATCATGTTTTCTATTAAGGTGATTGATTTTTTAATCCTTATGATTATTTAAACGTAAAATTAATACCTTCGGTTTTTATTCCAAATCATTCAAAAAATGGTAAATTGGTGACAAATTATAATGTTTATTAAATTGCATTAAGAACTACTCCATGGCAGAAGTTATCACACACAGTCTTTTTACGGATTTTGATATCAATCTTTTTTTCGCAGGAAAACATTTTCGATTGTACGAAAAATTCGGCTCTCATATCACCACTGTTAACGGGGTAGAGGGTACGTATTTTGCCGTTTGGGCTCCTAGTGCCAACCAAGTTTCTGTGATAGGTGATTTCAATTTTTGGAGTGATGGTGCCCACCAACTTAACGTTCGTTGGGATAAAAGTGGTATTTGGGAAGGATTTATCCCTAACGTTGGAAAGGGGACAGTTTACAAATACAAAATACATAGTTCCATAAATGGTGTAAAGACCGAGAAGGCCGATCCTTATGCACGAAGATATGAGCATCCACCGCAGACAGCTTCTATTGTTTGGGCTGATGACTATAAATGGAAGGATGATGACTGGATGAAGAAACGTAAAGATCATAACGCACTGGATGCACCATATTCGGTATATGAAGTGCATTTGGGTTCTTGGAAACGCCATGCAACTGAAGATCGATACCTATCTTATTTTGAATTAGCAGATGATTTGGTGAATTATGTAAAGGATATGAATTTCACACATGTAGAGCTGATGCCAGTGATGGAATATCCTTACGACCCAAGTTGGGGTTATCAGGTAACAGGCTATTTTGCGCCAACATCTCGTTTTGGTTATCCAGAGGAATTCAAATATTTGGTAGACACACTCCATAAGAATGATATTGGTGTAATTCTAGATTGGGTACCTTCGCATTTTCCAGAAGATGCACACGGACTTGGATTCTTTGATGGGTCATGTCTTTATGAACATCCAGATCGACGTAAAGGATTCCATAATGATTGGAAAAGTTTAATTTTTAATTACGGACGCCATGAAGTAAAATCCTTTCTGATCAGTAATGCCATTTTTTGGCTCGACCAATATCATGCTGACGGATTACGGGTAGATGCTGTGGCTTCGATGTTGTTTTTGGATTATTCACGGAATGATGGAGAGTGGGAACCAAATATTTTTGGAGCACGTGAAAATTTAGAGGCCATTTCGTTTATGCGAGATATGAATGAAGCGGTTTACAGTAGTTTCCCAGACGTGCAAACGATAGCGGAAGAATCAACAGCCTTTCCGATGGTGTCAAAACCTACATTTTTAGGCGGTTTGGGCTTTGGGATGAAATGGATGATGGGCTGGATGCATGATACATTAAAGTATTTTTCAAAGGAACCGATTTACCGGCAATTTCACCAGAATGATCTCACCTTCTCAATGACTTATGCCTTTACAGAGAATTTTGTGTTGCCATTTTCGCATGATGAAGTTGTGCATGGCAAAGCATCTATGATTCTAAAAATGCCAGGGGATGAGTGGCAGCGATTTGCTAATTTACGTGTGTTATATTGCTATATGTTTACACACCCTGGAACGAAATTATTGTTTCAAGGTTGTGAGTTTGGGCAAACGAGTGAATGGAATTTCACCAAAGGACTAGATTGGGATCTATTACAGTATGATTACCATAAAGGCGTCCAGCAACTTATCAAGGATTTGAATACCTTATACAGAGATGAACCTGCTTTACATATCAAACAATTTGATTGGAAAGGCTTTGAATGGATTGACCATAGTGATAATAAAAATTCAGTTTACACGTATATCAGACATGCTGAAAAACCGATAGAAGATGTCATCGTTGTATGTAATATGACACCGATACCATTTAAAAAATACCAAATGGGCCTTCCTGAAAAAGGAAAATTAAAAGAGATTTTCAATAGTGATTCAAAGGCGTATCAAGGAACTGGTGAATATCACAACGAACCATTCTCATCGAAAGCCGAACCGCAACATTTTCGGGATTTTTCAGCAGAAATCACAATTCCACCATTGGGAATGGTGGCTTTTAAGTACACGGAGATTTCAAAAACAACAGTTTCAAAGAAAAAAGCATCAAAGGATACTAAGAAAACAACAACAGGTAAAACCAAATCCGCTAAAAAGTCTACAAAAAAGACTTCCAAAAAATAAAGACAGATTGATATATTATATATTGCGAAAACGTTATAGTTAACAATTCATAAAAACTTATGTTTTATATTTGGAAACTTATGCGTTTTTTTGCGTCCTATCTATATATAAACTATGATTGTTAATACCGAATTAGAACAAAAGGGAAATCTATTCCCTTCTAAAATAGTATCCTACAAGAAAGACGTTGACACCTTATATTTTACTACCGAAAATGATGTCGTTTTAGAATTGACCATCGTTAGAGATAGTGTGTTGCGCTTTCGTTATACTACAACTGGTACTTTTGAAAAGGATTTTTCATATGCCATAACAAAATATGCCAGTACAGGTTATAACCACCTCGAAATTGAGGAATCGGATGACACCTATAAAATTACGACGTCTAAATTGATATGTGTTATTCAGAAATCAAATTTAAAAGTGTCGTTGTACGATGCTCTGGATAATAGCCTCATCAATCAGGACGAGTTGGGTTTTCATTGGGAAGAAAGTTATCAATATGGAGGTAACATCGTCAAGATGAGCAAACTTTCACATGATGGTGAATGTTACTTTGGCCTTGGTGATAAACCTGTCGAACTTAATTTAAAAGGGAAGCGATTTGAGAATTGGGTTACAGATTCTTATGCATTTGGAAAGGGTACAGACCCTATCTATAAGGCGATTCCATTTTATACCGGCTTGCATAACAAAAGGGCCTATGGCGTCTTTTTTGACAATACATTCCGTTCTTATTTCGATTTTTCTAATGAGAGACGTAATGTGACTAGCTTTTGGGCCCAAGGTGGCGAAATGAACTATTATTTCATTTATGGGCCGCAAATGGAAGATGTCGTTGCCAATTATACCGATTTAACAGGCAAACCACATCAATTACCACCATTATGGGCTTTGGGATTTCATCAATGTAAGTGGAGTTATTATCCAGAAAGTAACGTCAAAGAGGTTACTAAAAAATTCCGGGACCTTAAGATTCCATGTGATGCCATCTATCTTGATATTGATTATATGGAAGGCTTTCGCTGTTTTACTTGGAGCAAAGAATATTTTCCAGATCCAAAACGCATGGTAAAAGAGTTGGCGGACGATGGGTTTAAAACCGTCGTAATTATCGATCCTGGCATTAAGATAGACAAAGATTATTTTGTATTTAAGGAAGCTTTAGAGAAAGATTATTTTTGTAAACGGGCTGATGGGCCTTATATGAAAGGTAAAGTTTGGCCCGGTGAATGTTATTTCCCCGATTTTACAAATAAAAAAGTACGTGATTGGTGGTCAGAATTGTTCAGAGAGTTGGTTGAAGATATTGGTGTAAAGGGTGTCTGGAATGATATGAATGAACCAGCGGTCATGGAAGTTCCCAACAAAACGTTCCCCGATGATGTGCGTCACGAATATGAAGGAAACAGATGCAGCCATAGAAAGGCTCACAATGTTTATGGTATGCAAATGGCGAGAGCAACCTACCAAGGCGTGAAAAAATTTGCCTATCCAAAACGACCATTTGTAATTACGCGAGCCGCATATGCTGGTACACAACGCTACTGTTCTACATGGACAGGTGACAATGTCGCTACTTGGGAACATTTATGGATCGCTAATATACAGGCGCAGCGTATGGCAATGTCTGGTTTTTCTTTTGCAGGAAGTGATATAGGAGGATTTGCAGAGCAACCTCAAGGCGAATTATTTACACGTTGGATTCAGTTGGGTATTTTTCACCCTTTCTGTAGAGTGCATTCGTCTGGCGACCATGGTAATCAAGAACCTTGGGCGTTTGATGAAGATGTGACTAATATTGTCCGTAAGTTTATAGAATTGCGTTATCAGCTCTTACCATATTTATATACCTGTTTTTGGAAATATGTTGATGAAGGAATTCCTATGTTGAAATCTTTGGTTTTATACGATCAGGAGGACGTTCACACTCATTATAGATCTGACGAATTTATCTTTGGCGACCAAATACTCGTTTGCCCTATCCTAGAACCCAACGCTCGTGGCCGTCGCATGTTTTTCCCAAGAGGTAAATGGGTCAATTATTGGACCGATCAAGTCGTCAGTGGTGGAAGAGAAGCCTGGGTAGATGCAGATATCGATAGCATACCAATGTTCGTGAAAGAAGGTGCCATTATTCCTAAATTTCCTGTCCAGCAATATGTTGGAGAAAAAGAGATTGATGAAGTGACATTAGAAGTCTATTTTAAAAAGGGCAAAGAAGATTCAATATTATTTGATGATGCGCACGATGGTTACGATTATACCAAAGGTCGTTATAGCTTTAGAACATTTAAACTTAATGGAAAAGCAAATGAGCTTATAATTCAGCAACACAAAGAAGGGAAGTATGTTACTAAATATGAAACGTTTAAATTGAAATTTCATGGTCTGCCCTTTAAAGTGCAAAATGTTCAGATAGATAATGTCGAAGTGCCTTTGAGTGATATTAAATTGAATGGTGAAAATTCGATGATTATTGACAAGAATTTTTCAGTCATTCATCTAACTGGAAAATAAAAAAATCATTTTTGCAAGTTCATATTTAAATAAGGAACGGTTTTTGTATTTTTATGAGAATAAATAATTAAATCATTAAATATGAATCTCAAAAATAGAATAGTGACTTTTGGAGCAATTCTACTGTTCTTGTCGTGTAAAACCAATCCATTTACAGGTAAGAGCACATTAGCATTGGTTTCAAATTCGGAAATATTTCCAACGGCATTTGCACAGTACGATCAGTTCCTTACAGAAAACAAGATTGTTACTGGCACTGCAGATGCAAATATGATTAAAAATGTGGGTCAAAAAGTAGCTGTGGCCGCAGAAAGATGGTTAAATGCAAATGGTTACCAAGGCTATTTAAAAAACTACAAATGGGAATTTAATCTCGTGAATGATGAAGCGGTTAATGCTTGGTGCATGCCAGGTGGGAAAATCGTTTTCTATACGGGTATATTACCGATTGCTAACGGCGAGGCTGGAATTGCCGCAATTATGGGGCATGAAGTTTCACATGCCTTGGCGAATCACGGACAGCAACGTATGAGTGCAGGCATGGTGCAACAATTGGGATCAGTAGCAGGAAATATAGCTATAAAAGATCAACAAACTTTGAATATCTTCAATCAAGCCTATGGTATTGGTACAACCGTTGGTGTCATGTTGCCTTTTAGCAGAAGTCATGAATCAGAAGCTGATGAAATCGGTTTGTATTTAATGGCAATTGCAGGTTATGAACCGTTGGAGGCAGCAGAGTTGTGGAGACGTATGGGTGCCCAAAGCAATGGTCAGTCACCTCCTGTATTTTTGAGTACACATCCAAGTAATGAAGCACGTATCAAAAATATTAAAGCATTTGCCCCAAGGGCCAAAGAAGAGGCAAGAAAATTTGGTGTCACATCATTTAAAGGTTAAATAACCGCTATTTTAAAATATTTATCTACTTTAGAAGCTGCTCAATTAATGAGCAGCTTTTTAATTTAAATTATGGCAGATCTTCAGAAAGGAAGTAAAAAATTGCTGAATGCGTGGGCGTTTTATGATTGGGCAAATTCGGTTTATACATTGACCATTGCATCTTCAATTTTCCCAATATTTTATTCGGCATTATTTATCAATCAGGTTGAAAAAGTTGTTCCGGCCTTTGGCTTTCAATTTAAAAGTACGGCTCTTATCACCTTCGTAACAGCCTTTACGTTTTTAGTGGTTTCTTTTACATCTCCATTATTGTCGGGAATTGCTGACTATGTTGGTAATAAGAAAAGTTTCATGAAGTTTTTCTGTTATGTAGGTGGTTTGGGTTGTATCGGATTGTATTGGTTTAGTCTCGATCACATTTATTTGAGTTTGTTATTCTACTTTATGGGATTAATTGGATATTGGGGAAGTTTAGTTTTTTACAATTCCTATTTACCAGACATAGCCTTTGAAGAGCAACAAGATAAAATAAGTGCCAGAGGATTTTCAATGGGCTATATAGGTAGTGTTCTTTTGTTGTTAATCAATTTGGCGATGGTTATGACTCAAGATGATGTTGCAGATAAAATGCAAATGATGCGATATTCTTTTATTACTGTTGGCCTATGGTGGATTTTATTTAGTCAATATACCTTTTATTGGTTGCCCAAAGGAAGCTCAAAAGGACATAAAGTAACCAAGGATGTTGTGTTTAATGGATTTAAAGAATTAAAGATAGTTTGGAATCAACTTACACAAAACTTAAGATTGAAACGTTATCTAGCGGCTTTTTTTGTGTTCAGTATGGCAGTACAAACCATAATGTTGGTCGCAGTTTACTTTGGAGAAGAAGAAATTGCTTGGGGAGATGGAGATGAAAAAACAATGGGCTTGATTAGCAGTATCTTAATCATTCAAATTGTAGCTGTTATTGGCGCGGTTTTAACTTCTAGAGCTTCTGCAAAGTTTGGAAATATCAGTACCTTGATTTTTGTAAATTTCATTTGGATGAGTTTGTGTTTCTATGCCTATTTCATGATTACGCCAACCGACTTTTATATTGCGGCGGCTTGTGTTGGTTTTGTGATGGGAGGAATTCAAGCCTTGGCAAGGTCAACGTACTCAAAGTTTTTACCTGAAACCACAGACACTGCCTCCTATTTTAGTTTTTTTGATGTTGCAGAGAAGATCGGAATCGTAATAGGAATGGTCATTTTCGCTACTATTGATCAAATAACTGGCAGTATGAGAAATGCGATATTGTTTTTGTTTATATTTTTCCTGATCGGAATTGTACTTTTATTTAGGGTGCCAAGCAAAACAAATTAGGTTTGATTTAGAATTCTTATCTTTATTAAAAGATTTCGAATGAAAAAAGTTGCCCATTTGATTCTGTTTTTCTCTGTATCAATCTTTATTGGTTCTTGTGATAATGAACCGTATGAAGGTGATTTGTATTTTCCCGAATCTAATGAAAACCCAAATATCCCTGAAGATTTTCAAAATACGTTCCATGCTCAATTAAATGGTCAGGATTTTAATGAGCAGCATATCTATACCATTTACACAGAAGGTGAGGCTACTAGTGATTTTATCGCTATTACTGGTTCAGAAAATAATTATCATTCAATCATTGTTTATTTGCCATCGACTATTTCACCTGGGATTTATTATTTTGATCCGCAATCAGTCATTTCTGTTCCAAATTTGAATATAACGTATAGTAATCTTCAAAATCTTTTAGAAAGTGGTATAGGTGATGGGGTTATATACATAGACGAACACGATATTTTAAACCATTATATTAAAGGAAGATTTGAATGTGTTGTTAATTCTCAAAATGGTTCAATTCAAAATATTACCGAGGGAAGTTTTGAAGTGGTGTATGAACATTAAAATAAATAAATAGACTGTCTAAATTTTTAAACAGCCTATTCTTATAAATTTCACTGAAATTGTTACTTGCTTTCTTTTCTTGCAGACCCAGCAACTTTTGTATCTACCGGTTTTGTATGGCCTTTGAATTTAACATTGGCCGAAAGTAAGCACTCTTTGATTAGAACGCTTCGTCTGCTCTCATATAATCACAAATTTAATAGTGATTAATTTCTTTTAAAAGTGACGCTTCCATAATCGGAATTGATTTTTATCAGGTTAGGAGTAGAAGAACTGCCATAATAACCTTGATAATATTTGTCAGTGGATTCTATTTTCTTTTTCGTAAACTCAAATCCATCAGAATCTCTAAGAGACGCATATTCTAGATCCAAATCAAATCTGAAACTATATGAAGGATCGTAGCCTATTGTAATACCTGCATAATTAGCTTTTATGGTAATACTTCCAGCATTGGCAGTCATGCGACCAATTTTAATAGAACCATAATCAGAAGCCAGTTGAATGTTTTTGTAGACATCGCCAATGACCAAAGTTAGATAGTCGCCATTTCCATTTAAACTATTTACATTCTCTACGGTCATCGAACCATAGTCACAGCTATAATTTACACTTTCAGCAATTTTAATAACTGATTTGGTGTAGTCTGCACTGATGTCGAGATTTTTTGCTTTAGCTACTGTATAGTCACTATAATCTGCGTTAATTTTACCGCTTTTGATGTATTCGAAATAGCTGTTATTAGTGTAATCAAAATTAATTGAGTTATTATCAGCCATCAATTCCTTCGTAGTGATTTTTCCGTAATCACAATTTAAAACGGCACGACCTTCTAGTTTATCGAGCGTAATGCTTCCATAATCATTATTAATATCGACACTATTTGTGATAGGTAACTTTATGACATAATTGATCTCCATGTTCACATTGTTATTATTTCCCCAACTATTCCACCAAGATTTTGATTTATTTTTGTTAAAGATGGTTTTAGCTGAAACAACATCTGAAGTCGTAGTAAATTCTACTGTTATTTCATCTAATTTTTCTTGAGCTTTCTCCTCGTTATTACTATTGGTCTTGATGGTGACTTCAATGATTGTTTTGTTGCCAGTATATGTGACTACATTAACGTTACCATAACTGTTATCAATTTTCAACAAAGCATTATTGGTTACTGTAAATTCTCTCTTAATGGTCTTTTCTTTCGAGTGAGCACCTTTCCGATCTGGATTGTTATTCGCTAAAACCAAAGTTGGTATTAGTAATAGTGCAAAAATTGCTTTATAAAGTAATTGTGATTTCATGATATTTTGTTTTTATAAGTTCCTGATTTGCATCAAGAGGATTTAGTATTAGTTAAATTAAAGCGTCATTTGTTTTAACTGTTTAACTTCGTCGATACGTTCCATAACGTTCTGCAACACATCGATTCTGTTTTGAAAATTACTAATCATGGCATAGATAACGCGTTTATCATCGCCACTTTCAGCAAGGTCTTTTTTAAGTGATTCGTAATCAGTTTCTAGGATATTCATTTGTTTTAGAGCATCATCTATTAACACTTTGGTTTGAGGCGTTAGCTCTTTATTAAGCTTAGTAAGTTCATTTTCGATCGTTGATGTAAAAAAATCCTGCGTTTTAGACATTTCGGGCGATACACTTGCCAAATCATTGACTTCTTGTTGCTCGTATAAAATAGTCATTAAACTGAAACAAAGCACGATCATTGCAGCGACTGCTAACAAAGGTTTCCAAAGTTTAAAAGTCTTGCTTGATGTCTCAACTATCTTGGTGTCTTTTGAATTCAATTTTGATAAAAAGCGTTTTTGGTGACCTAGATTTGGTGCTTCTATGTCGAACTCTCCTTTTAAATTCTCAAAAAGTTGATTTAAATTATCTTTTTTCATTAGTATGTTTTTTATGCTTTAGAAAGCAGCTTTTGTCTTAAACTATCTTTGGCTCTGGATATCAGCGTCCTACAATTACCATGACTTATATTCATTATTTCACAAATTTCCTCATAATCATAACCTTCTATTAGATGTAAATTCAAGCTCATTTGGTAATTTTCCTTTAAGGTTTTCATTGTTTGGATAATCTTTGATGCCTTTGTGGTCATCAGATCATCATCATTCGCAATGCCTTGTTCATCTTCAATTTTATATATCACGTCATCTAAAGGAACATCCTTATATTTTGAATTCTGATGGTAATAATGAATACTATTATTGATCACAATCCGTTTTAACCAGGAACCAAACATCGCAGCTTCTTTAAGGCTATCCAATTTTGTGAAAGCCGACAAAAACGATTCTTGCATAATGTCTTCAGCGATATATGAATCCTTAACGATTCGATACGACGTGTTGTACATTGCCTTGTAATATCTATTGTAGACCTCCAATTGTGCACGTTGGTCGTTAGATTTACAAAGCTGCAAGAGCTGCTCAATATTTTGATTGGTTAGTGTCAAAAAAACAATTGCTTTAGTATAATGATGAAGTTACTCAAAGTTTGTTACAGTTTTGATAAAAAAGATTTTTTGATGCCGTTCGACTAATGGCATAACTATTGAATTTAGGTAGGTGTGTTTAGGATGTTTTATTAGTTAAGTAACTGAATATCAGATCTAAACTTGATTGTATTAATTTAAGATAATTAAAGCATCCTGTTATTTAATGACAGAATGACCTAAAAATAAATATGAAGAAATCTAAATTTTTAAGCCTTGACAGTTTGTCATTTCAGGATTTTGATGAAAATTCAGAATTGATTCCTTTAATGACTCCAGAAGATGAAGCCGAAATCAATAACGAATCTTTACCAGAAACGCTACCAATATTGCCACTGCGTAATACAGTATTGTTTCCTGGTGTTGTCATTCCAATTACCGCTGGACGAGATAAATCCATCAGACTGATCAATGATGCTAACAAGGGCAGTAAGGTGATAGGAGTGGTGTCTCAAAAGGACGGAACCATTGAAGACCCAAAAGGAAAGGATATCTATAAGACCGGAACGGTTGCGAGGATTCTACGAGTATTAAAAATGCCTGATGGTAATACCACTATTATCATTCAAGGCAAAAAACGTTTTAACGTTAATCAAGTGCTTACCGAGAAGCCATATATCACAGCAACTGTTGCTGATGTGGCAGAAGCAAAACCCGCAGAAGATAATGATGAGTTTAAAGCAATCATCGAGTCTGTAAAAGATTTGGCTCTTGAGATAATAAAGGAAAGTCCAAATATTCCTACGGAGGCAACCTTTGCAATCAAAAATATTGAAAGCAGTTCATTCCTGATCAATTTTGTGTCTTCAAATATGAATCTAGCTGTAGAGGATAAACAAAAATTATTGGAAATCAATGATTTGAAAGAACGTGCATTGGCTACCTTGAAATTCATGAATGTAGAGTTCCAGAAATTGGAGCTAAAAAATGATATACAAAGTAAGGTACAGAGTGACATGAATCAACAGCAGCGCGAGTATTTTCTTCACCAGCAAATGAAAACTATCCAAGAAGAATTGGGCGGAGTCTCTTATGATGAAGAAATTGATGAGATGCGCGAACGCTCAAAAAGCAAGAAATGGAATGATAAAATAGAGGAGCATTTCCACAAGGAGTTGTCCAAATTGCAACGTATGAATCCACAAGTTGCGGAATATTCCATTCAACGGAATTATCTTGATTTGTTTCTTGAATTGCCATGGAATGAATTCAGTAAGGATAAATTCGACCTCAAACGAGCCAAACGTATTTTAGATAGAGATCATTACGGATTGGATGACGTAAAACGAAGAATCATTGAATATTTAGCAGTCTTGAAATTGCGAAATGATATGAAATCACCGATTCTATGTTTATATGGTCCTCCAGGTGTGGGTAAAACGTCTCTCGGAAAATCGATTGCTGAAGCCCTTGGTAGGGAATATGTAAGGATGTCTCTCGGTGGATTAAGAGACGAAGCAGAAATTCGTGGTCATAGAAAAACATATATCGGAGCAATGCCAGGACGAATTCTTCAAAGCTTGAAGAAAGCTGGAACTTCAAATCCTGTATTTGTATTGGACGAAATCGATAAAATGACCAATAGCCATCAAGGTGATCCGTCTTCAGCAATGCTTGAAGTTTTGGACCCTGAACAAAATAGTGAGTTTCATGATAATTTTCTCGAAATGGGATTTGATTTGTCGAAAGTCATGTTCATAGCTACAGCAAATAGTTTGAGCACCATTCAGCCTGCCTTAAGAGATCGAATGGAGATTATTGATGTCACTGGTTACACGATAGAAGAGAAAGTGGAAATTGGAAAACGTCATTTGTTGCCAAAACAGTTGAAAGAACACGGCATGACTGATGAAAATTTAAAAATAGCCAGGCCTCAAATGGAAAAAATTGTGGAAGGCTATACAAGAGAATCTGGAGTAAGGGGCCTTGAAAAACAATTGGCTAAAATGGTACGTCATGCGGCTAAAAATATTGCCATGGAGGAAGACTATAATGTCAAGGTCTCCAACCAAGATATAATTGAGGTTTTAGGCTCTCCAAGAATGGAACGAGATAAATATGAAAACAATAATGTCGCTGGAGTCGTAACTGGTCTCGCTTGGACTAAAGTAGGAGGTGATATTCTGTTTATAGAATCAATCCTGTCTAAAGGAAAAGGAACTCTTACAATTACTGGGAATCTCGGAAATGTCATGAAAGAATCGGCTACCATAGCTATGGAATATATGAAAGCAAACGCCGATGAGTTTGGAATTAATCCGGAAGTATTTGAAAAATATAACGTACATATTCACGTACCTGAAGGCGCTACGCCAAAAGATGGCCCAAGTGCGGGTGTTACAATGCTAACTTCATTGGTCTCATTATTTACACAACGTAAGGTTAAAAAGAATCTAGCCATGACGGGCGAGATTACATTACGTGGTAAGGTGTTACCAGTAGGAGGTATCAAGGAAAAGATTTTGGCAGCCAAGCGTGCTCGAATTACAGATATATTGTTATGTAAAGACAATAAGCGCGATATCGATGAGATAAAACCTGAATATTTAAAGGGTTTGACCTTTCATTATGTCACCGATATGAGTGATGTTTTAAAACAGGCTTTGACCAATCAAAAGGTCAAGAATGCAAAGACTTTGTAATTAAAAACCTCAACCAAAAGTTGAGGTTTTTTTTTAAGTCAAAAATAAATTAAACTTACAACCGTTTAAGTAAGATATATTACTTTTGCAAGCCTATGCTAAAGAGGATTACCACTTTGTTTTGTGTTGTTATCACATTGCCTATGTTTGCGCAGCTCGGTGGGGAAGCAACGTATCAATTCCTTAATTTGGTATCATCACCTCGACAGGCTGCTTTAGGAGGAAAAGTCATTACAAATTTTGATTATGATGTGGTTGGCGGTCTTTACAATCCGGCAGCAATCAATGTAGATATGGACAATCAATTAGCGCTTAACTATTCTAGTTATTTAGGTGGTATTAGTTATGGCACCGCGGCGTATGCTTACACTTGGGATAGACACGTCAACACTTTACACGTTGGAATGTCTTACATTAATTATGGCACATTCGACGGTTATGATGTCAATGGTGTTTCTACGGGAACATTCACAGGAAAGGAAGCCGCATTGTCTTTTGGTTATGGTTACGAAATTCCGTATTCTGATTTTTATATTGGAGCAAATGTAAAGTTTATCACATCGCAACTCGAGCAATACAATTCACTTGGAGGAGCTGTGGATTTAGCAGCAATGTACATCAATGAACAACTGGAATTTCATGCGGCTTTGGTCGTAAGGAACCTTGGAACACAATTTACTACCTACGCTGGATTGCAAGAACGATTGCCAATGGAAGTTGACTTTGGGATGTCACAAACATTAGAAAACGTGCCAATTCGATGGCATTTAACTTTTGAAAATTTACAGAAATGGCCAATAGGTATTTCTAATCCTGCGAGAGCCACAACAGATTTAAATGGCAATCAGACTCAAGAGAAAGTCGGTTTTTTAAATGAAACTTTAAGACATACCATACTAGGAGCTGAACTCTTCCCTGACAGAGGTTTGAGTTTGCGATTAGGGTATAATTTTAGAAGAGCCGAAGAATTGCGCATTGTTGACCAACGGAACTTTTCAGGATTATCTTTTGGAATAGGAATCAAACTCAATAAAATGCGCTTTAGTTATTCTCATGCAAGATACAATGGCGCTTCCAATACAAGCTTTTTTGGACTTCAAATAGATTTGAGATAATGAATAAGATTACTATAGCAATCGACGGATTTTCTTCTACAGGAAAAAGTACAGTAGCAAAGCAATTGGCCAAAGCCTTAGGTTATGTCTATGTAGATTCTGGTGCGATGTATAGAGCTGTGACCTTGTTTGCAATGCAACATAATTTCATCAACGAAAATGAGTTTGACAGCAAACGATTGATATCAGAATTACAAAATATTCGAATTTCATTTAACTTCAATGAAGAATTGGGGTTTGCAGAGGTCTATTTGAACGGTAAAAATGTTGAAAAAGATATTCGCACCTTGGAAGTTTCCAGTTTTGTAAGCCCAGTTGCGGAGATTTCCGAAGTCAGAAAAAAACTTGTGGAGCAGCAACAGGAGATGGGCAAAAATAAAGGCGTTGTAATGGACGGCCGGGACATTGGTACCGTTGTCTTTCCAGATGCTGAATTAAAAATCTTTATGAATGCTTCAGCCGAAACACGGGCAAATCGTCGTTATCACGAATTATTGGATAGAGGTGAAGACATCAATTATGATGAGGTACTTCACAATGTCATGTTGCGCGACAACATTGATTCCAGTAGAGAAGATTCACCTTTAAGGAAGGCTAAAGATGCCATCGAATTTGATAATTCCGATTTAACCGTTCAAGAACAATTTACGACGTTATTAAATTTGGCAAAAAAAGCCATTAGTGATAAGTCATAAAAAAACGGCTAGAGTGCCGTTTTTTTTATAAGACCTTAATTAGTACTTAATCATTCGGTATAATTAATTCTTGATCTGGATAAATCAAATCTGGATTCTTCAGAATATCAGAATTCGCGGCAAATATCTTTTGATATTTAGAGGCGTCTCCATAATATTGTTTTGCAATTTTACCAAGTGTCTCTCCACTTTTCACAGTATGTCGAGCATAAACAGAAGTGTCGGCAACCTTAATATCAGCTTTAACATCACTAGGATTATCACCTCCAATAGCTTTAATTTTATCCCAGATTAGGTTTTTTTCGTATTGGTTTTTCGCTGTACCAGAAATATGCAATACTCCATTTTCTACTTTCACATCGCCGTTTTGAATATTCAGTTGTTGTCCCAAGTCCAGAACATCTTGATATTTTGATTTGACCATAATAAATTGAGTTTTTAAATTCGAAATAAACTGAATTGTAAATATACCTATTTTAATCTCGAATTCATAGTGTCCAAATAATCAACTTTTTAACAAAAACAATGATTCTATTATTTGAGTAAATCAAGCTGAAATTTACTTGTTATTCAAAGATAAAAATTGTATTTTTGCACTCCTTTTAGCAAAACCTTGGGAAGATAAAAGGGATAAAGAAAACAAATCAATAACACTTCTGTGTGTTTTTTGCTTAATTCTTCCGCTGCATACAGAATACAAATGAATGTTCAGCATATGTCTGAAAAAGAAACAAAACAAGCTGAAGTAGAAGCTACTGAAGCACAAGAAACTGAAGTTGATACTGCAACTGTAGAAACTACAGAAGCAGAAGCTGCAACAGCTGAAGCTCCGAAAGCGAAAGTATCGGAAGCACAAGCTAACCCTAAAAAATTTCTTGAGGAATTTAACTGGCACAATTACGAAGAAGGTATTGAGCAAGTTGATGACAAAAAACTTCAAGAATTTGAAAAATTAGTATCAGAAAACTTCGTTGACACTTTAGATGATGAGGTTGTTGAAGGTGAAGTCATCCACATTAGTGATCGTGATGCTATTATTGACATCAATGCAAAATCTGAAGGTGTTATTTCACTTAACGAGTTCCGTTACAATCCAAACTTAAAAGTTGGAGACAAAGTTGAAGTATTGATTGATGTTCGTGAAGATGCAACAGGTCAATTGGTATTATCTCACAGAAAAGCCAGAGTTATCAAGGCTTGGGATCGCGTTAACAAAGCACACGATACAGGTGAAATAGTGAACGGTTTTGTTAAATGCAGAACTAAAGGAGGTATGATCGTTGACGTATTCGGTATCGAAGCGTTCTTGCCAGGATCTCAAATTGATGTGAAACCTATTAGAGATTACGATCAATATGTAAACAAAACTATGGAATTTAAAGTTGTGAAAATCAATCACGAATTCAAAAATATAGTTGTGTCTCATAAAGCTCTTATCGAAGCTGATATTGAAGAACAGAAAAAAGAAATCATTAGTCAACTAGAAAAAGGTCAAGTACTGGAAGGTATTGTGAAAAACATTACATCTTACGGTGTGTTTATCGACCTTGGTGGTGTGGACGGATTGATCCATATTACTGATCTTTCTTGGTCACGTATCAACCATCCAAATGAGATTGTTGAGTTAGATCAAAAATTGAACGTGGTTATCCTTGATTTTGATGAAGATAAATCAAGAATCCAATTAGGATTGAAACAATTGAGCAAACATCCTTGGGAAGCTTTAGCTGACGATGTAAAAATTGGTGATAAAGTAAAAGGAAAAGTAGTTGTTATTGCTGATTACGGAGCTTTTATCGAAGTAGAAGAAGGTGTTGAAGGATTAGTTCACGTAAGTGAAATGTCATGGTCAACGCATTTACGTTCTGCTCAAGATTTTGTAAATGTTGGTGATGAAATAGAAGCGGTTATTTTAACTCTTGATAGAGAAGATCGTAAAATGTCACTTGGTATTAAGCAATTGACTCCAGATCCATGGACAGATATTACTAAAAAATACCCTGTTGGTTCTAAACACACTGGTATTGTGCGTAACTTCACAAACTTTGGTGTGTTCGTAGAATTGGAAGAAGGTATTGATGGATTGATTTATATCTCTGACTTATCTTGGACAAAGAAAATCAAGCATCCAAGTGAGTTCTGTAACGTAGGAGACAAATTAGATGTCGTAGTACTTGAATTAGATGTAGAAGGACGTAAATTAAGTTTAGGTCACAAACAAACTACTGATAATCCTTGGGACAAATATGAAACTGAATATGCACTAGGAACAACTCATACAGCAGAGATCTCTGAAATGGTTGATAAAGGTGCTACCGTGGAATTCAACGAAGATATCGTTGCATTTGTGCCATCTCGTCATTTAGAAAAAGAAGATGGTAAAAAATTGAAAAAAGGTGACACTGCTGAATTCAAGATCATTGAATTCAATAAAGAGTTCAAACGTGTTGTTGCTTCTCATACTGCTATCTTTAGAGAAGAAGAGATTGCTAATGTAAAAGCTGCTGTTGCTAAAGCAGAAGCTTCTGCCGCTGAAGCTAAACCAACACTTGGTGATGCTAATGATCAGTTGCAAGCTCTCAAAGATAAAATGGACGGAAAAAAATCTAAATAGTTTTCCATTCTTTTATAACCCAAAAGCCTTTCACTTCTGAAAGGCTTTTTTATTTCTAACAAAACCTGAACTGCATTGTAAACTATCATTTTTTACATTAACTTTGTCAACCATCACGCTTTGAAAATATATGGGCCAAAAAGTTTTACTTAACGCAAAAGAGGTAAACATCATTCTTCATCGATTGGCTTGTCAACTAATTGAAAAACATAACGACTTTTCCCAAACTGTATTAATCGGTATGCAACCACGGGGTAAATTTTTAGCTAACCGTCTGGCAAAGATGCTTAATGAAGACTATAAAATAAAAAACATACAGCTAGGTCATCTAGATATTACTTTTTTTAGGGATGATTTTAGGAGAGGTGAAAAAACCTTGGAAGCTAATACAACAGAAATTAATTTTCTTGTAGAAGATAAAAACATTGTGTTTATTGATGATGTCCTCTATACAGGACGTAGCATTCGAGCTGCATTGACGGCCATTCAATCTTTTGGAAGGCCTAACGAGATCGAATTGCTAACACTTATTGACAGGCGATTTAGCCGACATTTACCGATCCAACCAGATTACAGAGGTCGCCAGGTAGATGCAATTAATGAGGAAAAGGTAAAAGTTCATTGGAAAGAAAATGATGGAGAAGATGCGGTTTACCTAATAAATAATTAAATTATGAGCGAATTAAGTGTCAATCACTTATTAGGAATTAAATATCTGAACTCACAAGATATACAGCTTATTTTTGAAACAGCTGATCACTTTAAGGAAGTTATCAACAGACCAATTAAAAAAGTTCCTTCGCTACGAGATATTACGATTGCTAATTTATTCTTTGAAAATTCAACTCGTACAAAGTTATCTTTTGAGTTAGCAGAAAAGCGTTTGTCTGCTGATGTTATCAATTTTTCAGCTTCACAATCATCTGTAAAAAAAGGGGAAACGTTAATCGATACCGTCAATAACATCCTTTCAATGAAAGTAGATATGGTCGTTATGCGTCATCCTAATCCTGGCGCTAGTGTGTTTTTGTCGCAGCATGTCAAAGCAAGTATTATCAATGCTGGTGATGGTGCACACGAGCATCCTACACAGGCCTTGTTGGACAGTTACTCTATCAGAGAGCGATTAGGAAGTGTGAAAGGTAAAAATGTGGTCATAGTTGGTGATATTTTACATAGTAGAGTTGCCTTATCCAATATTTTCGCTCTGCAATTGCAAGGTGCAAATGTGATGGTTTGTGGTCCAAGAACATTACTGCCAAAATACATCGATAAATTGGGCGTAAGAGTTGAAACAAATTTGAGAAAAGCATTAAATTGGTGTGATGTAGCAAATATGTTACGTGTTCAAAATGAACGTATGGAGATTAGTTATTTTCCATCCACAAGAGAATATACACAGCAATATGGAGTAAATACAGCATTGCTGGATTCTTTAGATAAGGAGATCACCATAATGCACCCTGGACCCATAAATCGTGGCGTAGAAATTACGAGTGACGTTGCTGACTCTAAACAGGCGATTATTTTAGATCAAGTTCAAAATGGTGTGGCTGTAAGAATGGCTGTAATTTATTTATTAGCTTCCAAAATAAAACATTAAGATTATGATATTTGATAAAGACGATAACATAACCATAATTATCCAAGAAAAAAGTACTATTGCAGAACTGGTCAAAAAAATGCAATCCACCTATCCAAAGTTTAAAAACGATAATGTGATTGTGAACCTTTCAGTAATGACAAAAGTGACATTGCAAGATATGATTGAATTTTTAGACTTATCCAATCAACATCGGCATGCGAAACATTCGTTCGTCATCGTAACAGATAAATCGAATCTTGACGAAATGCCAAATGAGTTAATAGTCGTACCAACTATAAAAGAAGCTTACGATATTATCGAAATGGAAGAAATGGAGCGTGATCTCGGATTTTAAAATAGTGAGTCGTTTAGTTATTTGATTTTGCAACATTACCTTAATTCCACACACACACACAACCAGCATGAAATTAACTATATTGGGCTGCTTTAGTGCGACACCTCGTACCGATACGAATCCAACATCGCAAGTTCTGGAGATTAATAATCATATGTTTTTGATTGATTGTGGTGAAGGGACACAAGTAGAATTAAGGCGTAACAAAATTAAATTTGCACGTATTAAGCATATTTTTATTTCACATTTGCATGGTGATCATTTTTTTGGATTGGTCGGACTTATTTCTACATTTAGATTGTTGACTCGCAAAACAGATTTACATATATACTGCCCAAAAGGACTCAAAGAAGTGATTATACTTCAAATGAAATTGGGAGATTCCTGGACTAATTATAAACTTATTTTCCATGAATTGACGTCCAAAGTTTCAGAATTGATTTATGAGGATGAAAAAGTTGAAGTGCATACGATCCCTTTAGACCATCGAATATATGCGAATGGATTTTTATTCAAAGAAAAAGTAGGTGAGCGCCATTTGAGTATGCCAGCTGTCATTGAAGCCAATATCGACCTGGCTTATTATCGCAAGTTAAAACAAGGGTTTGATGTGGAGAATAAAGATGGTGTTTTGATTGATCATAAAAAGGTAACGACTGCTCCAAGTCCTCCAAAAAGTTATGCCTTTTGCAGCGATACGATCTATAATGAGTCGATAGTTCCCATTATAAAAGGTGTGGACGTTCTGTATCATGAATCAACATTTTTAGAAAAACACGCCAAATTAGCGCCGCAAACCAAACATTCTACAGCAAAACAAGCTGCATTGATTGCCCAAAAAGCAGAAGTTGGGACTTTAATACTGGGCCATTTTTCCACTCGCTATGATAATTTACAAGACTTCAAGACTGAAGCGCAATCCATTTTTAAATCTGTTAAGTTGGCTAGAGATGGTAAAAGGTTTAATTTTGATTAGGATGTTATTCATTTTCATTACCCATAATTTATTGTGTTTATATGAAAATAATTGCACCATTTTGGATAATTAAATAATCTGGTTATGGACAAAGATTTAAGCAACTATAGAAAATCTTACGAAAAGAAAGAATTACTTGAAAGTAATATAGGTGATAACCCAATGCAGTTATTTCAAACCTGGTTTCTTGAAGTAGATATTAATTATAATGAAGGAGAGACTAACGCCATGACGATTTCGACAATAGGTTTAGATGGTTATCCAAAGAACAGAGTTGTACTGCTCAAAAAATACACCTATGAGGGTTTTATATTTTATACAAATTATGAAAGTGAAAAAGGAAAAGCCATAGCAAAAAACCCAAACGTATGCCTCTCCTTTTTTTGGCACCAAGCCGAACGTCAAGTGATCATAAAGGGCAAAGCGGAAAAGATTGCAGAAAACATGAGCGATGGTTATTTTGAATCGCGACCGAGAGGAAGTCAATTGGGCGCGATAGTATCAAATCAAAGTGAAGTTTTGAAGAATAGGAAAGTGCTCGAAGATAGACTAAAGAAATTTGAGGAAATATATGATGGTAAAGATATCCCAAGACCAGATTTTTGGGGTGGATTTATCGTGAAGCCTGTAGAGATTGAGTTTTGGCAGGGTAGGGCGAATAGGCTTCATGATCGTATCCGATACAAGTTAGATGAAGAGTTTAACTGGCAAATTGACCGACTTTCTCCTTAATAAAGCATAAAAAACAGTTTAATAAACTCGTTGAAATGCAAATTTATTATGATGAAATACATCTCATAGGTTAAAAAAAGTGTATTTCATCGATGAAAAACATTAATAATCGACAAAACGTATGTATTTCGTCGATTTTAACATTTATTTAACATTATTTGGTTTTCGTTAAGACTATTTTAGACCTACCAAATCTAAATAACCCTCTTATGAAAACTCTCAAACTCTTGCCAGTAATGGCATTGATGGCTGTGTTGTCCTTTTCCTGTTCAACTGAGGAAATGCCAAATGAAATTATAGATTCTTCTGCATTGGCCAGCACACCTGCTACCAAAACAATCGAAATAGAAATTTTAGAGCTTATAAATAACCATAGAATTCAAATGGGACTTAATCCATTAAATAATTTGAGTATCATCAAATCAGTTGCATTTACCCATACTGATTATATGGTAGGGATTAATCAAGTGAATCATGATAATTTCTATCAACGTAAAAACAGTTTGATTCAAAATGCGGGAGCTGCAACAGTTTCGGAAAATGTGGCTTACGGTTATAGTTCGGCCCAAGCTGTGGTCAATGCATGGATGAATAGTGAAAGCCACAGATCAAATTTAGAAGGTGATTATACAGATTTCGATATTTCCGCAGAACAAAATAGTGAAGGTAGATGGTTTTATACCAATATTTTTATCAAGAAATAATTTTAATTAGTTATTATGTGTTAGTTAGTAAAAACCACAACGAGAGTTGTGGTTTTTTTATAATCTTAGTTAAATAGATTATTGATTATAAAAAAGCAGAAACGCATCCAAGTGTTTAAAAATTTTATTGTGGGGACGATTTAGTGTTTGAACTTTTAGGTTTTTAAGGATAAGAGTCATAATTGTTCTATAAAGTTGTAAATGCTCAAGTTCGGTTGGCTGCTGTTTTGATTCAATTATAACGACGCTTTGCCCAATCGGAATATTGAAGTGATTGTGTCTTTTAAAACTTTCTATGGAAATCGTCAAATCAGAAA
>JAGXIE010000013.1 GCA_024635765.1 Flavobacteriaceae bacterium
GAATAACCGATTACGGTCAAGATTGCCGCGATGAATGCCTGGTCAATCTCCATACTAAATGGCATATATTTATGTAGCAACGAATAGATACCCAATACAATCACCACATCATGGAAAACAGCCGCAACGGCACCAAGGGAGAATTGCCATTTTTTGAATCGGCCCAAAATATAAAGGAACACTACGACCAGCGAGCCAAGAACTGCCCAGAAGGACTCTTTCTTGATATCATCTGCAATAGTTGGACTTACTTTACTATATGACATTTTACCAATTTTAGAATCGCCAGAGCCGATTTTGAAGTCTTCATACGTCATTCCATTAGGTAAGAATTTCCTTAAAGATTCAAATAACATCGACTGAACCTCTTCGTCAGCTTCAGCAGAGTTCGCATCGACTTTATATTTGGTTGAAATTTTCAACTCGTTAGAACTTCCGATGGTTTTAACCTCTGCACTACCAAATGTAGCATTTAATTCTGTTCCGACCTCTTCAGGACTTACTTCCTGTGCAAATCGAACTTGATACGTTCTTCCTCCAACAAAATCAATTCCTTGATCTAATCCTTCAACAAATAAAGATCCGATACTCAATACTAACAAAGCTCCTGAAACAATGTATGATACTTTTCTTTTTCTGAGGAAGTTAATATTTACGTTTTTGAAAAGACCTTTTGTAATAGGTGTTGAGAATGTTAATGTCTTACCTCTATTTACGTACCAGTCAACTAGTAATCTGGTAATGAAAATTGCGGTAAATAACGATGTGACAATACCAATGATCAACGTCGTAGCAAATCCTTTAATTGGCCCAGTTCCGAAAACAAATAAAATAATCGCTGTTAAACCTGTCGTAATGTTAGCATCGAGAATTGAAGACAAAGCATTTGCAAAACCATCCTTGACGGCCTCTTTTTGTCCTTTACCTTTTTCAATTTCTTCTCTAATACGTTCGAAAATAAGAACGTTCGCATCCACAGACATACCAATCGTCAAAACGATACCTGCAAGTCCTGGAAGTGTCAATACAGCTCCTAGACCAGATAGTACTCCAAAGATCAATAGGATGTTAAATAACAACGCAATATCGGCAAACCATCCACCTCTACCATAATACATGATCATCCAAAGTAATACGATTGACAATGCAATGATGAAAGACATTGTACCACTATCAATTGCTTCTTGACCCAATGAAGGACCTACTTCTGCTGCTTGAACAATATCAGCTGACGCCGGCAATTTACCTGCTCTCAACACGTTTGCTAAATCGATCGCTTCATTGATGGTAAATGAACCAGAAATTTCTGAATTTCCACCAGAGATTGCACCTGTTGTTACACCAGGCGCAGAATAAACGATATTATCTAATACGATGGCAATCTGACTCTGTTGAGCATAAGCCTTCCCTGTCATAGCTTCCCAAATTTTGGCACCTTTACTGTTCATCTGCATGCTCACAGAAGGTTTACCAACTTGGTTATACGATTGACGCGCATCAGTGATTACTGCCCCACTTAATTCCGGAGTATTGTCTCTGTTACCAATAAGTGCATACAAATCAACAAATTCACTATCCTTTTCTTGTATTCCCCATGCGAACTTCACATAACGTTTTTCTGCTGGCAATAATGATCTCACTTGTGGTTTGTCTAGATAAGACATCACTAGTTCTTTATCTTTAGCTTCAAACGTAGCTACTACAGGGCCTCTTGGACCTCCTCTCAATAAATTACCTAGAGGGTTTACAGCAATATCTGTTGAATCGGTTCCAACCTCACCTGTCAATTCTTTAATTTTATCAATTGCGATATCAGCAGAATCTTTAGCCACTTCCGTCTCAGATTTTGTTTCTACCAAAGGTTTTAAAGCCTCATTTGCCTGAGCCAAAAATTGACCGAACTCTTCACCTTTATAAACATCCCAGAATTCCAATTGTGCAGTACTCTGTAATAATTTTTTGATCCGCTCCACATCTTTTGCACCAGGCAATTCCACAAGGATACGTCCAGAATTTCCCATACGTTGTATGTTTGGAGAGGTTACCCCAAATTTATCGATACGTTTACGTAATACTTCGAATGCAGACACGATAGATTCGTCAATCTTTTTCTCAATAATTGGTTTTACCTGATCGTCGGTCATGTCAAAAGTAACTTCCTCGCTCAAAGTTCTATTCGCAAAAATCTCTGGTGATGCCAATTTCTTATCACCTTTTATTTTATCAAACGCAACGAAAAAATCTTCCACATACGTGTTTTGACTATTTTTTTGAAGTTCTGAAGCATCATCCAACGCTTTATTGAAGACTGGGTCTTTACTGTAATTCGCTAATCCCTTAAGGATATCTTTTACAGAAATTTCAAGTATAACGTTAATACCGCCTTTAAGGTCAAGACCAAGATTCATGGCTTTATCTTTTACCTCATCATAGGTAAAATTAGCAATCCCTATATTGAATACTTCCTGATTGGAAAGGGAATCTAAATACTTTACTTCTGCAGCATTTCTTTCTGCTGGTTGATTTGGAAACTTTTGCGCTGCAATTTCTTCAGCGTTAGCTTCAATTTGGTTGGCTTTGAATGTAAATGATAATTGGTATAAACTTACCAATCCAAATAACACTGCAAAAACTTTTACTAATCCTTTATTTTGCATTATTCTTTTATTTTATGATCAAATTATATCCTGATGCTGGAGTTTCAGAACAGGCGGGCAAATATAGAATTTACCTTGTAATCTGACAATTATTTATTTTTATTATATGATTTTTGATATTAACTGGATACGTTTCATTCTAAACGAACACTATAATCAAGGTTTAGATTATAATTATCCAATTTTTAAAGGCCCAGCTCTGACTTCTGGAATTGTATGTGAAGTAAAATCAATTTGAATAGCAATCTTTTGGTTGACTTTGTAAGCCTCTTTGAATAATCGAGCTGATATGGTGCAACAAATATCATTTAAAGGCAGAACAACGTTTGGGTTTAAAAACCGATCAAAATCTTGTTTAACAATTAATACCGCTTTTCCTGCTGAACCAGACCCATCAGTACTCTTGTGTATTTCGTATACGTCAAAATTATAACTTTTTGATTTTTTTTCTGAAGATGATTTATTACTGTTGTTTTTCTGAACAGATGTACAATCTAGGGTAAGGTTAGCTTCTTCCGAAAGTGATTTTTGAATCTGTTCAACATCAAACGAGCTGTAATACGTAATTTTGAGAATCCCATTCTCGCCTTCATAAACTTGAATGTCATCAATTCCAAATCCATGCAACTGTTGCTTTATGCTCGCAATTGCAGTTTGCGATTGTTCTATTGTTACCTCTTCAGTGTTGAACTGAACTAAAATCTCTTGGTTGGGTGAAGAGATTTTATTATGGTAAATACCTAATACAGTAAGAACAAGAATTAAAGTACTTATGTACCATTTCGTTATCATGCGCCAAATATAAAAAATAAAGACTGTATTTCTACAGTCTTTATTTAAATATCTATTTTAATATTATGTTGTTACGATTATAATAAGTTATTTACGTTTCTAACACCTTCGGCACTTTCAGTCATATTAGCTTTCTCGGCATCATTTAATTCAATTTCAACAATTTTTTCAATACCATTACGTCCTAAAATCACAGGAACGCCTATACAGATATCTTTCATGCCATATTCACCCTCCAACAAAACAGAACAAGGGAACATCTTTTTCTGATCGCAAGCGATGGCTTGTACTAAAGCACTTACGGCAGCTCCTGGAGCATACCAAGCAGACGTTCCTAATAATTTTGTTAAAGTTGCTCCTCCAACTTTGGTGTCTTCCAATACTTGATTTAATCTATCTTCAGATAAAAATGCCGAAGCGAGAACACTATTTCTAGTTGCAAGTCGCGTGAGAGGAATCATCCCTGTGTCGCTGTGACCACCAATCACCATTCCGTCTACATCGCTAATTGGCGCATCTAAAGCTTCAGCCAATCTGTATTTAAAACGAGCTGAATCCAATGCGCCTCCCATTCCGATGATTCGATTTTTTGGAAGGTCTGTAGATTTATGAACAAGATATGCCATCGTATCCATTGGATTACTTACTACAATGATGATCGTATTTGGTGAATTTTCAATTAAACTTGAAGAAACCGTTTTTACAATGCCAGCATTGATACCTATGAGTTCTTCACGGGTCATGCCAGGTTTACGAGGAATTCCAGAAGTAATGACACAAATATCGCTATTGGCAGTTTTAGAATAATCATTTGTGACGCCTGTAATTTTAGTGTCAAAACCGTTCAACGAAGCCGTTTGCATCAAATCCATCGCTTTACCTTCGGCAAAACCTTCTTTGATATCCAATAAAACAACTTCACTTGCAAAATCTTTGATGGCGATGTATTCTGCACAACTGGCACCAACTGCACCTGCTCCAACTACTGTAACTTTCATAATAAATGGTTTAAATTAAATGTTGCACAAATTTAACATTTTTAAACCAAAATTTATTGAAGATTATCTTAAATCTAGAAGGAAAAATTCAAGCCAACCGTAGCACTATCAAATTCAGCTAACGTATAATCGGCATTCAAACTAAAAAAGCCCAATTTAAGGTTTGCTCCGATGGTAGCTCTTACTCCTGAGACATCTTGTTGAACCGAAAACGGATCCACAATTTCTTCAGAAAACAAAAATCCATCGGTCACTCTGTACGTACCCAATAGATCGGTTGTTGATTTTCCATTCATATAACCCAATCCTCCGTAAAAATTGATGATTTTCAGTTTTGTACCAACTAATAATTCGAATAATAGAGTATTTACTTTTGTATCAATTTGCTGATTTTCACCTTCAACATACTGACCATCTGTAAAATTATAACTTCCGTCCAAATGAGTGTAAGCCACTAAACCAGAAACAGCGACCGGAAAAACCGAATCAGCCGGCAACCATGAGGTGAATTCCTGCTGAACTCCCAACCCATAGAAGCCAACCTTTACATCATCGGTATCAACTTTAGGAAAGAAACGAGCTTTAAGCTGCGTACCTTTGAATGGTGAAAAACTTGCTTGTAAAAATGCTGTTGGAATTAAATTAATATTTTCAGAACCGATACCTGTCGGTAATGTCAAAGACACTTCCTTGCTTCCAAAAATCGGGTCGTCATAGGTGATGAAAATTGTAATATCAGGATCATTATGACCCAAAGCGGTAGCCACTATTTTAGATGAACTGTTATCTTCAAATCTGATGTTTTCATAATCTGCAACATTCATTTGAAATGACTTCTTTTCATCCTTGATAAAGGAAACATTTCCAACGAGAGAAATTTCGAAACCATATTTTTTAGGTGCCTTTGCATTATTAAACCATCCGTTATTGATTCCGAATGCCAAGCCTTCAGAGGCAGGCGCTAAATAATCAGTACTGAATTTCTTTGCATCATTAACACCAGCGGTTAATAAATCGTTGATGTTTTCTTGAGCGTTCACAGTTGATATTGTAAACGCAAAAAAGAGTAGTAGGTTAAACTTTTTCATTTGGTTAATTTTAAGTGTTTAATATTTATTGTAACGACAAAAGATGGCTGTCATTGTGTTTTGACTGCAATATACTGTACGTATTTTTGATTAAAAAGGTTTTATGTCTAAATTATTTGAATAGAAAAGAAGCCTTTTTGGGGCTCCTTTTAATTATTTAAATGATCGAATTTTTATGCATCAATATTCGCATAGATGGCATTTTTCTCAATAAATTCTCTACGTGGTGGCACTTCGTCTCCCATCAACATTGAGAACACACGGTCTGCTTCCACTCCATTATCTATCTGAACCAAACGTAGTGTTCTGAATTCAGGATTCATCGTAGTATCCCACAATTGTTCGGCATTCATCTCACCAAGACCTTTGTAACGCTGGATACTTACACTTCCTCCAAAACTCTCCGCAATGGCATCACGTTCTTTGTCACTCCATGCATATTCTTTTTTCTGACCTTTTTTGACCAAATATAAAGGTGGAGTAGCAATATAGATATGCCCATTTTCTACAAGCTCTCTCATATATCTAAAAAAGAAAGTCAAGATTAAAGTAGCAATGTGGCTACCATCGATATCGGCATCACACATGATGACTACTTTATGGTATCGTAATTTTGAAAGGTTTAATGCTTTACTATCTTCTTCCGTTCCAATGGTCACGCCAAGTGCTGTAAAGATATTTTTAATCTCTTCGTTTTCGAACACTTTGTGAACCATTGCTTTTTCCACGTTCAAAATTTTCCCTCTTAAAGGCAAAATAGCTTGAAACGCTCTATCACGCCCTTGTTTTGCAGTTCCCCCTGCCGAATCTCCCTCGACAAGGAATACTTCACATTTTGCAGGGTCTTGCTCTGAACAGTCACTCAATTTCCCCGGTAAACCACCAATACTCATGACGGTTTTACGTTGCACCATCTCACGTGCTTTTTGAGCTGCATGGCGAGCTTGTGCTGCCAACATTACTTTTTGGACAATGATTTTAGCGTCATCTGGATGTTCTTCCAAATAATCGGTCAACATTTCAGAAACGGCTTGGCTCACAGAGGCGGAAACTTCTCTATTTCCAAGTTTTGTTTTTGTTTGACCCTCAAATTGAGGCTCTTGAACTTTTACTGAAATAATGGCTGTCAACCCTTCACGGAAATCATCTCCTTGAATTTCAAATTTTAGATTTTTCAACATTCCAGAATCGTCGGCATACTTTTTTAAGGTCATGGTTAATCCACGACGAAATCCAGATAAATGTGTTCCTCCTTCATGCGTGTTAATGTTATTGACATATGAATGTAAATTTTCGGCATAAGAGGTATTATAGACCATTGCTACTTCAACGGGGACACCGTTCTTTTCACCCTCAAATGCAATCACATCTTTCATTAAAGGCTCTCTATTTCCATCTAAAAACTTGATGAATTCTTTAAGTCCTTCTTCCGAATAAAATGTTTCACCTTCAAAAGTACCGTCCTCTTTTTTATGTCGCTTATCGATTAAATGAATCGTAATTCCTTTATTTAAATAGGCCAATTCACGCAATCTACTCGCAAGGGTATCATAACTATATTCTAATGTCTGAGTGAAAATAATTGGGTCTGGCTTAAAAGTTACAGTGGTACCTCTTTTATCAGATTCTCCAATTTGCTTTACTGGATACATCGGTTTTCCACGCGCGTACTCTTGCTCCCAAACTTTACCGTCTCTATAAACTGTTGCTCTTAAATGTTCTGATAGCGCATTTACGACACTCACACCAACACCATGCAAGCCACCAGAAACTTTATAGGAATCTTTATCAAACTTTCCTCCAGCTCCAATTTTAGTCATAACGACCTGAAGCGCAGACACGCCTTCTTTTTTGTGCAAGTCTACTGGAATTCCACGACCATCATCTTCAGTTGTAATGGAATTATCTTCGTTGATGATTACTGTAATGTTATTACAATGTCCTGCAAGTGCTTCATCAATGGAATTATCGACAACCTCGTACACCAAATGGTGCAAACCACGTGTACCAATGTCGCCAATATACATCGATGGACGCATACGCACGTGCTCCATTCCTTCCAAGGCCTGGATACTATCTGCCGAATAATTGTGCTTGTTAAATTCTTCTTTAGGTTCGCTCATACTATTTTTGTTATTTTTCAATTATTATTTTTTCTGCTCAAATGACAGTCCCATTCATTTCGACAAAATTTGTCTAACGATTAATTAAATAAAACATATTTCTGTTGATGGGAATCCATAAAAAAAATGACACTGGTTGGTATCATTTTTTGGATACTCACAAAGATACGAAACAATAGTGCTTTTTAAAAGTTTTTTATCGATTGTCATTCAAAATTATCAACATTTGTTAATTAATAAAAACGCCCTTAAATTGGCTCTAAACCACCTTAAAACGTCGTTGGGTGTCTCTTAATTCAATTAAAAACCGAAAGAATTGGAATAGCTCTTAAAAGGGCTGTTTTTGGCGCTGAATAATTTGTCTATTTTCCATGTCATCCGTTTTATATACTGAAGTATCTAAAAAATTATACTCAATTATGTATAGTTGGTTTTTAAATGCAAAAAAGAATATTTTTATCAGACTAAAAAAATCTTTATGAAAAGACTACCTCACTCGGCCATTTTATGTGTGCTCATGTCCGTTAGTTTATATTCTCAAACGGATTCATTAAGCTTTAAAGAAAATAAACCCACTTTTATTGGCGTAAATTTGGATTATGGATTTCTAATCAGGCACACTGAATCATTGCGCAACATAAACAATTCCAATCCTTTTGCCTTGAGTTTAGATTGGAGCAAGTTGTTACTTACCCAAAAGGCATGGGATTTCTGCAATTGTTTTCCCAAAATGGGGGTTAATGTGGCTTATTGGAATTGGGGAAACCAAGACATTTTGGGCAATGGTGTATTTGCCCTAGGTTACGTAGAACCCTATTTTAGAACTCAAAATAAAACCAATATTTTTTTTACGATGGGTTTAGGTGGCGCATACCTTACAAATCCCTATGACGTAGATTCAAATCCAAATAACGAATCTTACAGTACTCACCTGAGCTTTGCACTAGCAGTAGGTCTAGGAATTAATTACCGTTTAACCGAAAAATTAAATATCCGTCTTGCGGCAAAATACAATCATACCTCCAATGGTGGCATTAGGACGCCCAATAAAGGCTTAAACTTTCCCACTCTAAGTTTGGGTATGCACAGCAGTTTGGAAGATGTGCAATATCCCTATCTCGAAAAAATTGGGAAACGTGAAGCTCCAAAAGAAAAAACGCGATTCTCATTGGAGCATTTTTCTGGTTGGAGTAATGCTAACGTTGGTGATAAGGACAAATTTTATGTTTTTGGCCTAAATGCTAATTACAGCAGATGGGTGGGAAATAGAAGTGCTTTGAAGGCAGGCACGGAATGGATTTTCGATTATTCCAGAAAGGAGCGTATAAAAGTAAATGATGAAAATGCCAGTTTTCTACAAGGCAGCATATTGGTTGGACATGAATTCTGGCTAGGGAAAGTAACCTTTAGCCAGCAATTGGGCGTGTATTACTTCAATGAGTATCGAACAAATGATGATGTATACCAACGTTATGGATTAACTTACAATTTCAGTAAGCACATATTTGCAGGGTTTAATCTCAAGGCACATCGCCATGTGGCAGATTTTTTTGATTTGAGGATTGGTTATACGTTTTAGAATTTTTAATACCTAAAATTTATTGTAATGGCTTACCTAAAACTAATAACCCTAAATATAATAATATTTTTTGATAGGCTTAGATGTGATAATTGAGTAATTATCTAAATGTTAATTCTATAACTTTCTCAAATCTAAAAAGCGATGGCTGTGATTAACTAATATAAATTCCAAATAAAATCTTTGGAGCATGTCTTAAATTTTGGAACTAATCTCCTCAATTATAAAATCCCGTAAAGTAGAGATTCATCCAATTTGTGCAATCTGTACAATTTTTAGAATTTAAGTCTTGAAAAATCTATAGCCTATAAATGATTTCTCCAAAAAGACAAACTTTATTCGAGCTACGAAATTTTCACAAATCGGTCTCGAAAATCTGGAATCATATTAATACGCATCCGCATGTACTTTTGCCACTGCTCTTCCAGAAGGGTCATTCATATTTTTGAATGCCTCATCCCATTCTAAAGCAATTTTTGTACTGCACGCAACGCTAGGTTCTTGAGGTACGCATAGGGCTGCAGCATCACTTGGGAAATGTTCTTCAAAAATAGAACGGTAATAAAACTCTTCCTTATTTTGAGGTGTTTGAAGTGGAAATCTAAAGTGTGCATTTTTCATTTGCTCATCGGTCACTGCTTCCGCCACGACTACTTTTAAGGTATCTATCCAACTGTAACCTACACCATCGCTGAATTGTTCTTTCTGTCTCCAAGCTACACTTTCAGGTAACATATCTTCAAAAGCTTTGCGGACCACCCATTTTTCCATGCGCTCGCCGTTAATCATTTTATCTTGAGGGTTGATGCGCATTGCAACATCCATAAATTCTTTATCCAAAAATGGCACACGCCCTTCAATCCCCCATGCAGCCAAACTTTTGTTGGCACGCAAACAATCATACATATGTAGTTTGCTTAATTTTCTGACGGTTTCTTCATGAAATTCTCTGGCATTCGGGGCTTTATGGAAGTACAGATAACCACCAAATAATTCGTCCGCACCCTCTCCTGACAATACCATTTTTATACCCATGGACTTTATGACACGAGCCATTAAATACATTGGTGTACTTGCTCGAATGGTTGTAATGTCGTATGTTTCAAGGTTATAAACGACATCTTTAATGGCATCCAGTCCTTCTTGGATGGTGAATTTTATTTCATGATGAATTGTTCCAATATGGTCCGCAACTTTACGTGCAGCTGCCAAATCCGGAGAACCTTCCAATCCTACAGAAAAACTATGCAATTGAGGCCACCAAGCAGCTTGGGTATCATCAGATTCAATTCGTTTTTCGGCATATTTTTTGGCAATGGCTGAAGTGACGGAAGAATCCAATCCTCCTGAAAGCAAAACGCCATAAGGAACATCACTCATCAATTGGCGATGTACGGCAGCTTCCAAGGCTTCTTTAATCGCTTTTATGCTGGTTTCGTTGTCTTTTACGGCATCATATTCTGTCCAATCGCGTTTATACCACTGGACGAATTTCCCGTCTTTGCTGCTCAAGTAATGTCCAGGAGGAAACAACTGTATTTTTGTACAATACCCTTCCAGCGCTTTCAATTCGGAGGCAACATAAAATGTTCCATTTTGGTCCCAACCAATATATAATGGAATGATTCCCATATGATCACGAGCGATGAAATATTCGTCTTTTTCGACATCATAAATAGCAAAACCAAATATTCCGTTCATCTCATCA
>JAGXIE010000104.1 GCA_024635765.1 Flavobacteriaceae bacterium
ACTGTTTATGATAAGCAAAATACACCATCCCAACCAAACATGCTATAGGTAGAACTACATATTTCTCAACAAATCATAAACATTCTAAACCAAAAAAGCACAACCCTAAGTGTCGTGCTTTTTAAATTTATATAAACAAATAGTTTACCAAGTCATCTTATTCAACCAATAACGGCTGCCATAATGTGTGATGTAATAGACCATGCCGTAGTTCTTTACGGTGCGCATGGTGGCTGGCAATAGATAGGGAGCTACGGTGGAGTTATCTACATACGGATAACGAAACGTCGCTTTGTTATCTGTGAAAAACTCGTTGTGGGTGATGTGTCCGGAATTGTTGGAAAACACACGAAGAGCATTTTCTAAATTGAAGGTTGCAAAGGAGCCTTGTTCTTTGTCGCCATTGATGTATTAATTGCCGTTGAATAAGGGCGTGAAATTTTTCAGGGTGCCTTTGTTGTCCATGGTTACGATAACGCTTGAGCCAAAAGTGTAGGTAGTGTCGAGTTCGTTGGTGATGGTGGTGCCTGACTTTCTAAAGGCGCTTTTTTCCAATTGCTTTTCGCCCATGATGATGACATCGACCACTGCTAGACTTTTAAGGTCTTTTTGCGTTGAGGGTTGCGCTCCAGTCATGGATGCCGATAAGGTTTTTTGCAGAGAGGTCATATAAAAATGCTCCATCATTATCGTCGCCTTCTGCGCTGTTGATACTGATGACGCTGCTTTTTTCCGTTCCAGAAGAAACCAGCTAACAAGGGTGTGCCGTTGACGTCAATCAATTTCATGTGCATGTGTTGAAAACCTGTAGATGAAAAGACAGATGTTTCTAACGTTTTGCCATTGAAGATCAGTAATTCTGACAGTCTCGATTTTTTAAAGGCATCGGAGATTTTATTCATGATGACCTCGCCAGAATTCAAAACGAACAGATCTTCTTGATAGGCACGGTCGCTTTCGTAGTTGAGGGTTTCGGATTGTTACCAACCGTGATTTACGTTTTGAAAAAGACAACAGCCGGCCGATTGTGGAGGTGATGACCAAAGATAATCTGATCACTGCACCAATTGGTACTTCTTTAGAACAAGCAGAAGTCATTCTCCAAGAAAATAAAATTGAGAAGCTCCTCATTGTTGATGATAACTATAAACTTGCAGGTCTTATTACGTTTAGAGATATTACAAAGCTGACCACAAAACCGATTTCTAATAAAGATGTTTTGGGACGTTTGCGTGTTGCAGCCGCATTAGGTGTAACGCCTGACGCTGTGGATAGGGCAGAAGCATTGGTGAAATCCGGTGTTGATGCCGTAATTATCGATGCAGCTCATGGACATACACAAGGTGTCGTTACCATATTAAAAGCCATTAAACAACAGTTTCCAAAACTGGAAGTTATTGTTGGTAACATTGCAACAGGTGCTGCCGCCAAATATTTGGTAGAGGCAGGTGCTGATGCTGTAAAGGTTGGGATTGGTCCAGGGTCTATATGTACAACAAGAGTTGTTGCAGGTGTTCGATTTCCGCAATTTTCTGCGGTGTTGGAAGTTGCTGCTGCCATTAAAGGTTCAGGTGTTCCTGTGATTGCTGATGGAGGCATCCGTTATATTGGTGATATTCCTAAAGCGATTGCTGCTGGAGCCGATAAAGTGATGCTCGGTTCGTTGTTGGCTGGAACTAAAGAATCTCCAGGAGAAACCATTATTTACGAAGGTCTAAAATTCAAATCTTATAGAGGTATGGGCTCTGTGGAAGCGATGAAGCAAGGAAGTAAAGATCGTTATTTCCAAGATGTGGAAGACGATATTAAAAAACTTTTCCGGAAGGCATTGTAGGTCGTGTCCCTTACAAAGGTGATTTATATGAAAGCATTCATCAGTTTGTTGGTGGACTTCGGGCAGGAATGGGTTATTGTGGTGCAAAAGACATTGCAACACTCCAAGAAACAGGGCAGTTTGTAAAAATCACAGCTTCTGGTATCAATGAAAGCCATTCACATGATGTGACCATCACCAAGGAGTCGCCGAATTATTCGAGGTAATGTAGCGAACTAAAAAAATGTATTTAATAAAGTCTTTTCAAGCAGCCTACATACGTAAGATTCACTTGCAATTAGTGCGCATATTGTGTTGCTTATTATTATTATATTTTTAATATAATGCATAAAAAATTATTAAATTTTCAAAATAAAACTTAAAAAGTTAAAGATATGCTCCATTTGGTTAATTCAATTCACGTTGTATTAGCGTCTATAATTTTCTTTATTATTTATTGTTAGGTAAAAACCAACTATTAATCTTTTAATATCTATTCAATTATGAAAGTATTTAAGAAAATGTACTATTTAGTACTCGCGTGAGCAATGGTGTTCACTTTTAACAATTGCTCAACAGAACAGATCGCGCCTCAAAATGAGGAAGGAATAAGTAAAGTGGAAGACAACAACTTTGCTGAAAGACAAGGAAATCCCGTTATTCACCACGTATCAGTAACAGGTAATGATCTTTGTGAACCATTTGGAGATTCACCTGGGTGTGACGGAAATTTCTCGTTAACAGCAAATATGAGAGAAGATGGTACTGTCACTGGGCAGTTTCAAGATACTTATGCAGGTGGTGGTTTAGGAATACATGTGAATATAGACTGTATGATCATAGACGGTAACACCGCAATTGTAGGTGGTATTGCTACTCATGGTTCTTCTAGTTTTTTTGGATATGAAGATTTAACCGGTAAATATGTTGTAACAAAAGTTGTTGATAATGGTACGTCAAACAACGATCCTTTAGATCAAATTAGCTATTCTTGGTTTTGGTTGGACATCAATGGTTGTCAGGATCAGGATATTTCAGGAGATCCTCTTAATTTTGGTTATACAACTTTACATGAAGCTCTTGACGGAGAATTATATGACATTACTAAAGGTCAGGTGACAATTAGGTAATAAAGATTTTTAAATTCCGTACAAAGGAAAAGCTGTTTTGGTATTGCCGAAGCAGCTTTTTTTGTTTATAATATGTCCCTATATAATAAGTAGTAATATAAAAAATAGCTGAAGAATAAAATCACAATTGCCTTAAATCAATCTAGCACGTTTCATCACATGCATTGCTTTTTTGGTTTGCTTTTCTGTCCGCTTAAATGATCTTGGAAGAATGAACAATCACCGTAGTTAACAAACGATTTTTTTAATCCCATTTTACATTAAATTTTTCCAACTCACTATTTAAGGCAGCGAGTGAAGTCGCATCAATCATTTGTGTGTAGATTGTCAATTCTTTATCGTCTGTTATTATACTATAATCTCCCGCAAACTTTTTAAACCGAATTTTGAGTGTTCATTTTCTGTCTAGAAATCTTTCCTGACCAAGTCATAATCACAGGAATCAAAATTGCAAAACGCAGCATTGTAAAAACTATTTCTCCGTTAGTTTCGAGGTTAAGTGGATAGGCAAAGTTTGCCATGAAATGAAGTAATATTGCTGCAAGTATACTCTTTCGGGTAGCGTTATAAACCCATGTGAATATTATCGAAAGGAAAAAGAGTTGCAGTGTCCAGCTCCAAAAAGCTATTCCAAGGCCTTTTTGACTCTGGGAGGTTCCTTCAATAAAAAATAAAGGGAGATGCCACAAAATCCAAAAAAAACCTATAATTAAACTGGCTCTTACTTTTCCCCATTTCTCCTGCAGTGGTTCCAAAACATATCCACGCCATCCCAATTCTTCAGCTAATGGTCCGCCCAAGAGCATAAAGACTACTAAATAGAATAAATCTGAAGTTGTGTTTATTCCTCCAAAATAGGTGTTCAAGTCAGGCACTTCTCCTCCCAAGAGAAAGATGATAGCGTAACCAATTACCAGCACTCCAGGGAAAAAGAGGAAGATAAATAGATACCATTTCCAAGGTATCCTTCTAATGTCCCAAATCCTATTGGTAAATTCTTTTAAGAATCGAATTCCACCTTCCAGATATACTAAAAATAAAGCAACGATACTTGGTCCAAAGGCTCCTAAAAAAAGTAAGGGAACAAAAAAGGTGTCTGTAGGAGGAAAAACGAGCATCATTCCCCATACCAACCAGGAGAAGAGAAAAGTCATACCAAAAAAATTCCGTGGATGTCGAAGATTTACCGCTGTTTTCATAATTTAAAAATTAATTAAAACGATTTAATAAAATAGTTTCTCCAAACGCTTCCGACACTTTTTTAAGAGTATAGTCTCTATGGTCAGCTCCCATTAAAAAAATCATTCTTTTACCAGTATTCTTTTGAATTATTTCCAAAATATTTTGGGCTATCAGTTCATCTCTTTCTTTATAAAAGTCAGATAAGGGTTCAAACGCTGTTTTATAAAAGAGTATTTTTAATTGCTCATAATAGATATGACTAATCAAATCATACCTGCCATCATTTAATTCTAGGAGAGAAGCATTCAAGGCTAGTTTGATCATTTCTTCTTTAATTATGTCCAATACGGATAATCTTTTTTGAACAATGCTGTCTGTGGATAATTTTTGTTGTAATATTTTAATGATACTTTTTTCTTTCCAATAGTTTTTGGGTATTGCTTTGCCTGCTATGTCATCACCTAACCAGTCAAAGCCTACTACTTTTTTTGTGGGATATTTAGTAATACATTCATACATCTCAAATGGATACATACTTTTTAGGTATGAAACAGAGCTGTCAATATCTTCCTTTCGTATTTCAACACCAATTATATCAGGATTGTACTTTTCAATAAATGTAAAAAGGGAATCATAAGAATAATTTGGGTTTGTTTTGTGTGCTCCATGAATAGTGCTAATTATTAAAACTTCACTTTTTTTCCCTTGTGCCAATCCCGAAATGAGTGAGAATATTAATATTATTGTTAAAATCTTCTTTTTCATGTTTAATTGGTTTGTTAAGAATAGTGACGTTTAAAAGATAAAAATGTTACTTGCCTTGGCTTAAATGTTTGCTAACGTGATTGTGTATGGAAAGTTGCGTGTGCAAGCAACTAACTTACTAAAAATGGAACGAACCAGAGGAAAATTCCTAGGATTTTCCGAGTAGGCAAGAACCAATCAATTATTTTTACACGGTGTTGGCAACTGGCTATTTAACAACAACTTTTATTTTCTTGAATTGGTGGACAAGGCACAGTTCCATATGAGCAATAAACGCAACAATCTCCTTCATTTGGTTTCAGAACTGTTTTGCAATTCTCACACTCGTAAAAGAATTGACAAGCGTTTGTTGGCATTTCCTCTATTTTTTTATGCGCGCAGTTTGGACAAGTA
>JAGXIE010000105.1 GCA_024635765.1 Flavobacteriaceae bacterium
CCTCCAAATAAAGTACCGTTGGGGTTTAGGTCTTCGGGTTTTACCCATTTTCGTGTGTGGAATCTCATATTAAAATTTTTTCTAAAATCTAACTTACCTTCGCAAGCACCGAATGAAATTCAGTTTATCCAAGCTATCGAATAATTAAATTATAATTAAATTCAAATATAACGTATACAATTCTTAATTGCTCAAAACTACCCTAAATCCTATCTATTAAACATATGAATAATTGTTAGTTGTTAATAAACCCGTTAACAACAATTATGTAGTCATTCCTGTAGGACATTCATTCTTTCTATTTTTAAACAAAACTATACACCATGACCAACAGAACAGCTGATTTACTGAACCTCCGCCCAGAACTTTCCAACGCACTATTATTTGAAAACATGAGTAGTGATGAGCGCTTCCAGAATACAACTATTCGTCCTATTATCAAGTTGCAACATGATTTATTGATTGAAGTTTTTAAAAATTATGTTGTAAAGCATAAAAATGTCTTTTATGATTTATCTTTGCAAAAACAATTGGACTATATCGAAAACGCCGTACATAAAGATATGAAGTTTCGTAACTCTGTTAAAGGCATGATAATCGGACAGTTTACTGTTGAAGAATATGCGAGTTATATTCAAAATTCATCATCATTGAACAAACGAATCATGAACATTGTAAAAGAGCGTTTCATTAGTCATATACAAGTATTTGAGCCCACCATGGCTAAAGCTATATGAAGATAAAACAAGAATTATTGCACGCCTGTTTAGAATATGCTAACAAGCGCATTTCCAATTATAAAAACGAATTGGAAACCATTAAAGAATCCATTGAAAGCAACGATAAAACAGGCGATGATCATGACGATTCAGGCAATGGGAAGCTTTTTAATGATTTGGAAAAAAACTCCCAGCATTTAAGCGATGCCAATAAAATGCTCGATGGGCTAAAATCAATTAGTCCAAATACAGTATCAGATAAAGTGATTCTCGGAAGCGTTGTTAAAACCACTAACAATAACTTTTTCATTGCCGCAAGTGCCGGAAAAATTGAGATCGCCGATGGCGGCTATTTTGCCATTTCTCACCACTCTCCTATTGGTATGCTTTTGATGGGAAAAGAAAAAGGTGATACTATTGAATTTAATAACAATAAGTTTACGGTTACTGAAGTCATATAACTGAAACACCATTCAAATCGGTAGTTAGCACTTCGCTCATATAGTCAAAATAGGGTCTAATAGCTTTAAACGAGTTATTTACATCCACTATAAATCCATTTTCAATTACTTCCTTGTCAGTATATTTTTTTGTGAAAATGTATTGCTTTTTTCTAATAAGATCGATTGCCGGATGATCTTTATCAAAACCTTTAGGAGCAGTTTTCAGTTCGTCTCCGACAAAATCGCCCCAAATACTTTTAAATGATTTGTTCGAAATTATATCTCGAATTTCTTTAGCATCCAATTCAAATTCTTTTCTAATTCTTAATAAATCCTCTTTCGAAGGATCCCAAAATCCAGCGGCAATAAATGACTCATCATTAGGTTGTAGATGTAAATAATAACCACCTCTTAATTTAGGCTTTTTCCGATGGAATGCACCGCCAAAATGGGTTTTATAAGGTGATTTATCTTTAGAAAATCGAACATCTCTGTAGATTCGAAACATTTTCAACTCATCTACATCATCATGAAGTTTCATTATTTCAAACAATGATTTATAGATATTCTTTGTTTGAGTTTCAATTTTTTTGAACTCCGTTTTATGCTCACTGAACCAATCTCTATCATTATTCTTTTCGAGTTTTTTGAAAAAGTCAAGAAATTCTTGTGAGACCTTTAAGTCGGCCATCATTATGTCTTTTGAAATTAATTTTTACCCTTTTAGTTCATTTTTTGAATTATTATTTTGGGAGATATCAGAAATTGTTTCCGTCTTCAAATTGTTATTAAATTCTAAAGTTCTGATCGGGAATGGAATAGTGATTCCTTCTGCATCGAAAGCTTTTTTGATCTCTATGATGGCTTTATTAATTGCCGTTAACTTATGCACATTTCTTGTGCCTTCAATCCAAAATCGACATTTAAAGTTGATTGAGCTGTCTCCAAATTCCATGAAGAAAAATTCCGGTGGTTTTGAATCATCTATTTTATCAAATGTTTTTGATAAAATTTTAAGTATGAGTTTTTCGACAAACTCCAAATTAGAACTATAACTAACACCACAATCAAGCTCACAACGAATGTGTGGTGTTAACGTGTAATTTTTCATTGGACTTTCAAGAATGTTCTTATTTGGAATAATCACAATGTTATTGTCAGTTTGCTTCATGACAAAATTATTGAGATTGATATCAATTATCTCACCAGAAAAATCATGGGTTTCCACCCAGTCGCCAATGCGTATTTTATCCCGAAAGGAAATGACAATGCCTGAAATGGTGTTTGACAGGGTTCCTTGAAGTGCCAAACCAATTACAAGACCAAGAACACCAGCACCAGTAATCAAACCAGTCAATGTTTGACTTAAATCGAGAATTCCCAAAGCTAAAAAGATGCCCAGTACGACGACGAAAATAGCAGTCAGTTTTGCAATAATATTACTAATGGATACTTGACTGACGCGTTTGGACACTATTTTTTTTACAAATTTGCTCGCGTATTTTGCCATAAAATAAGCAACAAAGATCACTATGATAGCCAAAGCTAAATTCGGTAAACCTTCAATGATGATATTCAACCAACCCATTAATTTCTCAACAAGACCACTAAAGGCTTCATTAATTTGCTCTTTCATAAATTATATTTCTATTTTATTTTTATTTACAACCATTTTTTTCTTCTGAAATACATCAGCATCAATACGAATATAAATGCCATGACACCTAAAAGCACAAAATAACCATTTTGATAATGCAACTCTGGGATATTGTCAAAATTCATCCCATAAATGCCAGCAATAAAGGTAAGCGGGATAAATATGGTCGCAATAATGGTCAGTACTTTCATGACCTCGTTCATTTTATTGCTAATTATGGTCATATACATGTCCATTAAACTCCATATCATTTCACGGTACAATTCGATATTTTCGTTGACATGTACAATATGATCATATAAGTCTCGAAGAAAATCATGTGTTTTTTCTTCGATGATTTTGGTTTCTGTCTTTTCAAGTTTGTTGATTACTTCACGGAGCGGTACAATATTGCGTCTGATTTTTAATATTTCCCGCTTTTGGTCTTGTATGTGGTTGGAGATATTATTATTATATTGGGCGTTGAATACGGCATCTTCCAACTCCTCCACACGATCACCAAATGCTTCAATCACAGTTATATAATGATCAACAACTGCATCCAAGATGGCATACATTAAATAATCAGAGCCTAGACCACGGATTCTTCCCTTGCCATTACTGATGCGTTCACGTAGGTCATTGAATACGTCTCCATCAGCTTCTTGAAAGGTTAACACAAACTCTTCGCCAACTACCATACTCATATGTTCATAGACTAATTCTTCTTCATTTTTAAAATGAAGCATTTTGAAAACAATAAATAAATAATTTTCAAATTCATCTAATTTTGGCCGATGATTTGTATTTCCGATATCTTCTAAAGTCAAAGGATGCAATTGATAATTTTTTCCTAGCTTTTCAATCTCCTCAATGTTACTGAGACCATTAATATTAATCCATGTAATTGTATCCTTATCTTTAAAATTGAATGCATCCTCCACACTTTGCGACTCGAGAATATTATACACTGTTGAATTATAGTTTATAATGTCTACATGAGTAACTGTAGATGTTTTTTTACCGCGATAGGAAATAGTTCCAGGTGGAAGGTTTTTTGTTTTGTATGATTTTTGCTTTTTCTTTTTCTTCATTAAATTACATATTGAACCATATGAATATATAAAAGTATGAAATCTTTTAAAGTTATGGTGAAGTTATATAATAATTAGTGTCAGGGCTTTTAAAATATACAATTATTAACATTAACGTTTAATTATGACCATTTGGCTTGCTTTTTGATTAAATTTTATTTAATATGCAAGCTAATATAGATATAGTAAATTTATGGGAAGACCACCAACAAAACCAATAAAATTCAGGGATGGATTTTATTTAGAGATTAGAAATAGAGGTGCAAATTCAGGAATCAAACTACATAGGAGCACGAAAGAGCAGATGCTTCGAACAATAAAGGATTACGAACAGACTAAAGATGTTATTATTTTAGGCGAATCCAAGAACGGTAAATGGGTAAACAAAACACCTGTTTTACACGTTGTCGAAGATTAATCTACACTAGTTTAGTTATTTTTTTGGACAATAATTTGATTTTTTATCAGAATATTGTCTAAATTGTTGTGCAATATTGTGAAATAACAATGTTAAATACTAACTAAAACAACCATTTTATGACAACTTTATCTAACAAACCTCCCGTTTGGTTCTGGATAGTGAGTATTCTTGCACTACTTTGGAACTTAATGGGCGTAATTGCCTATTTAACTATGGCCTTTGCTACAGAAGAAATGATAGCAAGCTTATCACCTGAGCAGCAATCAGAATTTTTATTTGAATATCCTGCTTGGGTCACAGCGGCTTTTGCACTTGCTGTATTTTCGGGTTTTCTTGGCTGTATTGCTTTATTAATTAGAAAAAAATGGGCTTATGGCCTATTTGTAGTTTCCGCCATTGCAGCAATCGCCCAACATATCTACATCTTCATGAATGTAGATGTACAAAGCTATTTTATGCCTGTAAGTGTAATAGTTGTTTGTTTATTCCTTGTTTGGTTCTCGAAAAATGCAATCAACAACTATTGGATATCTTAAGAATTTGACCAACCTTCACTATTTTTTAAAAGACATTGGATGTATTCTAATGTCTTTTTTATTTGCCAATAAATGTTAGATTTGCTTAACTAACTTTTACACCTCTACTACATGGTCATTTCAACACTTGACTGGATTATAATCGGTTTCTTTTTAATTCTCTTTGCAGGAATTGGTATTTATGTATCAAAACAAGCAGGTAAAGATTCCAAAGCTTTTTTCCTCTCTGACCGCAATATGCCTTGGTGGCTACTTGGTGTAAGTATGGTCGCCACGACCTTTGCAGCAGACACGCCCAACTTTGTTGCTGGTGTTATACGAGAAGATGGTGTGTTTGGTAATTGGATTTGGTGGAGTTTTCTACTAACAGGAATGTTAACCGTGTTTTTTTATGCTCGTCTATGGCGTAAAAGTGGAATTACTACAGATTTAGAGTTTTATGAACTGCGCTATAGTGGAAAGAGTGCTGCATTTTTAAGAGGTTTTCGTGCTATATATTTAGGCGTTTTCTTCAATATTGCTATTATGGCCAACGTATGTTTGGCTGCCATAAAAATCGGACATGTCATGTTTGGTTTATCATCATGGGAAGTGCTATTAATAGCTTCTCCTGTAGTTGTCTTGTATTCGGCTTTTGGAGGTTTGAAAGGTGTTTTGTTGACTGATTTTGTTCAATTTATCATTGCTATGGTCGGTAGTATTTGGGCGACTTTTTATATTGTGAATATGCCAGAAATTGGAGGTATTCAAAAATTACTCTCTACACCTGCCGTTGCAGCAAAAACAGCTATGCTACCCGATTTTTCAAATCCTGAAGTATTGATTCCTTTATTGATTGTTCCGTTGGCAGTGCAATGGTGGAGCGTCTGGTATCCTGGAGCAGAGCCTGGCGGAGGAGGGTATATCGCACAGCGAATGTTGGCCGCAAAAGATGAAAAGCATGCAACTTGGGCGACCTTATTTTTCAATTTTGCTCACTATGCATTACGACCTTGGCCGTGGATCATCATTGGATTAGCTTCGATTATTATATATCCTAATATAGAAAGCCTACAAGCTGCTTTTCCAAATTTGAACCCTGCTTTTGTGAAGAATGATTTATCGTATCCCGCCATGTTGACGTTTTTACCTGCTGGATTGTTGGGAATCGTAATCACATCACTCATAGCTGCATTTATGAGTACGATATCCACCCATCTCAATTGGGGAAGTTCCTATGTTGTTAATGATTTTTATGCACGATTTATAAGACCGAAATCATCAGATAAAGAACAGGTCGCAGTAGGTAGAATTTCAACCGTGGTGATGATGGTCTTAGCGGCGCTTTTATCTTTAGTATTGGAAGAAGCAAGAGTCGGTTTCGATTTATTATTATCGATTGGTGCAGGAACAGGTTTATTGTTCATTTTGAGATGGTTTTGGAGTAGAATCAATCCATACAGCGAAATAGCAGCCATGATTATCTCCTTTATTATAGCAGTCTTTTTCTTCGTAAATAATAAAATGGAAACGCCTTGGGTTGATATAGCGGGGTATTGGCAATTAGTGATTGGAGTGATTATTACCACGATTGGATGGATTTTGGTGACGTTATTGACCAAACCTTCAGATGAGCAAACACTCAATTCGTTCAACAGTTTAATTTTTGGTAACGATTCAAAATTCAAAGGATTCGGAATGAAAATCCTTGGCTTCTTTGCAGGTGTGGTTGGTGTTTATTGTGCTTTGTTCTCTATTGGGAATTTCATATATGGAGAAACAGTATTAGCATTTGGACTGTTAGCCGTTACCATAATTTGTGGGTTATTAATTATAAAATCGTTTAGAGAGACTAAATAATCAATGACGGTTTTTTAGAATATCCACAACATCATTCAGTTTGAATCCTTTAGCTTGAAGTAAAATCAAATAATGGAACAATAAATCTGCACTTTCATCAAGGAAGAGTTTATCATTATTGTCCTTGGCTTCAATCACAACCTCAATGGCCTCCTCTCCTACTTTTTGGGCTATTTTATTAATTCCTTTTTCAAATAATGAAGACACATAAGATTCAGAAGGCTCCGAATTTTCCATTCTGTTTTGAATGACATTTTCCAACTCCGTAAGAAATCCAAAGTTCTGTATATTTGACTCATCCCAGCATGTATCTGAACCCTTGTGACACGTTGGCCCTTCTGGCTTGACTTGAATCAACAAAGTGTCATTATCACAATCCACTTTCATATCAACCAGGTTTAGAAAGTTACCGCTCTCTTCACCTTTGGTCCATAGACGTTGTTTGCTTCGACTAAAGAACGTAACTTTTTTTGATTCTTTAGTTTTTAAAAATGCTTCTTCATTCATGTAGCCTAACATCAGGACATTTTTTGTGACTGCATCTTGAATAATTGCTGGTATCAATTTGTCCGTACTCTTGTCAAAATCAATTTTCATAGTCTTACTGCTATATTGTTTTTCTTTAATTCTTTTTTTAAATCTTCGATTTCAATTTCTCCAAAATGAAAAACGCTTGCAGCCAAAGCCGCATCCGATTTTCCTAAAGAGAATGTATCCACAAAATGCTGAACAGTTCCAGCACCTCCAGAAGCGATTATTGGAATGTTTAATTCTGATGACAATTTGGCCAAGGCTTCATTAGCAAATCCTTCTTTGGTTCCATCATTATTCATTGAGGTGAAAAGAATTTCGCCCGCGCCTCTTTTTTCTACTTCTTTCGCCCATTCGAATAAATCTAATTCGGTTGGTATACTTCCACCAGCCAAATGCACTTTCCATTGACCGTCAAGCCTTTTCGCGTCAATGGCAACGACGATACACTGATTACCAAATTTATTAGACAATTCATTTATCAATTCTGGACGTTTGACTGCGGATGAATTTATGGAAACCTTATCCGCTCCGCATTTTAACAGCACATCCACATCCTCAATCGTGGAAATTCCGCCACCAACCGTAAACGGAATATTGACTTGTTCGGCTACTTTCAGCACCATATCAATCATTGTTTTCCGTCCTTCCAACGTTGCTGATATGTCTAAAAACACCAATTCGTCCGCTCCTTTTTCAGCATATTGCCTTGCCAATTCCACTGGGTCTCCAGCATCACGTAAATTGATGAAGTTGACACCTTTTACCGTTCGTCCGTTTTTGATATCTAAACAGGGTATAATTCGTTTTGTAAGCATTGTTAAATATGACGTTCTAAATCTTTTAAACTTATTTTATTTTCATAAAGTGCTTTACCAATAATTACACCTTCACAACCCAAATCTTCTAATTCGTTGATGTCATCTAAAGACGAAACACCTCCAGAAGCTATCAATTTTATAGATTGACCATCGCTTTTGGAACAATTATCTATGATTTTTTTATACAAATCAAACGAAGGTCCTTCAAGCATTCCATCTTTAGAAATATCTGTACATACCACATATTGGATACCTTTTTTTTGATAGCCCTCAATAAATGGAATGACATTCAAATGACTTTTTTGTTGCCAGCCATTGATAGATATTTTACCATCGTGACAATCAGCTCCTAGAATAATTTTTGTTGGTCCATACTTGGATAACCATCCTTCATACGTTTTTTTATCATTGACAGCAATACTTCCTCCGGTAATTTGTCTTGCTCCCGAGTTAAAGGCAATCAACAAATCCTCATTGCTTTTTAATCCGCCTCCGAAATCAATTTTCAAACTCGTTTTAGAAGCGATTTGTTCTAAAACTTTATAATTGACTATGTGTTTTGCTTTGGCACCATCTAAATCTACTAAATGTAGATACTCAATTCCGGAGCCTTCAAATTGTTTGGCAACTTCCAGTGGGTCTTCGTTGTAAATTTTTTTCGTGTTATAATCACCTTTAGTGAGCCTTACACATTTGCCATCTATAATATCTATTGCTGGTATGATTCTCATGTTATAATTCTATAAAGTTTTTTAAAATTTGCTCTCCAGCACTACTGCTCTTTTCAGGGTGAAACTGCACACCATAAAAGTTATCTTTTTGCAAGGCAGAACTATAGTTTAATTCGTAATTCGTTGATGAAATTGTTTCATCGCACAATTCGGCATAATAACTATGCACAAGATACATGTATTCTTGGTCTCTGATTCCTTTAAAAAGTGTTGATTTTAAATTAGTTATTGTATTCCATCCCATTTGGGGTACTTTTACTTCTTTAGAAAATCGTTTTACCGATACATTAAATATTCCTAATCCATCTGTATTTCCCTCTTCGGAATGGTCGCAAAGCAATTGCATACCCAAACAAATTCCCAATACAGGCTGTTTTAGGTTTGGAATTAAGGTGTCCAGTGCATTTTCTTTCAATTTTCGCATCGCATTACTCGCTTCTCCAACACCTGGAAAAATAACTTTATCCGCTGATAGAATTTCGTCCGGATTACTGGAAAGAATCGCATCAAATCCTAATCTCTTGAGAGCAAATTGAATACTTTTGATATTTCCAGCTCCATAATCGATAATTACAATTTTCATATATAATATTAAAGGTTTGATATTAAATACTAGAAGCTCCTCTTTTTTTACGGGCGAAATTACTTTGCACTTCTAATATCTACTACTGTAATTTATAAAGTTCCTTTTGTTGATGGTAATATCAATTTATCTAAATCTTTTTTCACTGCCATTTTAATAGCTTTGGCAAAAGCTTTAAATATAGCTTCAATTTTATGATGCTCATTGGTGCCTTCTGCCTTAATGTTTAAATTACATTTTGCCCCATCAGTAAAGGATTTGAAGAAGTGGTAAAACATTTCTGTTGGCATTTGACCTATCATTTCCCGTTTAAAATCCGTTTCCCAAACTAACCAGTTGCGACCTCCAAAGTCAATGGCAACTTGAGACAAACAGTCATCCATAGGCAAACAGAAGCCATAACGCTCAATACCTAACTTATCACCCAAAGTTTTAGCAAATACTTCTCCCAGAGCGATGGCGGTATCTTCAATGGTATGGTGTTCATCAACTTCCAAATCACCATCAACTTTTATGTTCAAATCTAGTTGCCCATGACGTGCAATTTGGTCTAGCATGTGGTCAAAGAAAGCTATTCCTGTATCAATATTGCTTTTTCCTGTTCCGTCTAAATTGAGGTCTATGACGATTTTAGTTTCATTCGTATTTCTAACAATACTACCATTACGTTCCCCAGACTTTAAATAACTGTAAATCTGTTCCCAATCCTTAGTCTCCAATGCTATATAGTCATCAAGCTCATCACGTTTTACGGTAATTTCGGAAGTTCCCAAATGGGTGTTATCATTAATAAAAATCCCTTTGGAACCTAAATTTTTTGCGAGCTCAATATCAGTTAATCGGTCTCCAATGACAAAGGAATTTTTCAAATCATACGCATCTGAAAAATATTTAGTCAGTAGACCTGTGTTAGGCTTTCTTGTTGGCGCATTGTCTTTAGCAAACGTTCTATCAATAAATTGTTCCTTAAATTCGATGTCTTCCGCCTTAAAAGTTTCGAGAATAAAATTATGAACAGGCCAAAAAGTATCTTCTGGAAAGGCATCAGTGCCCAAGCCATCTTGATTGGTAATCATTACAATCTCAAAATTCAATTCTTTTGCAATTCTGCTTAAATACTGAAAGACTTTTGGATAAAACTCTAACTTTTCAAAGCTATCGATTTGTTCGTCGAAGGTTTCTTTGATAATAGTTCCATCTCGGTCTATAAATAAAACTCGTTTCATATTATAAGGATTTCAAAATTGATATTAATTGTTGATTTTCTTCGCTAGTACCAATGGTAAGTCTCAAGCAA